>NZ_JBNHFD010000023.1:0-46755 GCF_059089865.1 Arthrobacter sp. Y3221157 | reverse complement strand
CGGGAAGCAGCAGGCCGGCGCTTCGCTGCGGGCCGCCGGGCAGGCGCCGCCCTTCTGCCGGCGGGCCAGGCGGCACCAATGAACAGGGCCAGGAACGTTGCCACAAGGGACACCCCGGCGCCGAAGAAGTAGTTGTCTGGATCGTTGGTGGGCACCGGCGTGCCCAGGAACGTTGACTGGCCGTCAAACGCCAGCTCCCACGTGCTCAGGAACGCCAGGACAAGGCCGACGGTGAGGCTGGTGCCGGCCCCGACGCACAGCAACACCAGCCGGCGGCCCCGCACCAGGACCTCGCCGACGGCGGACAGATACGCAAGGGCAAGCACGCCAAGGAACGCGACGAACACCGGCTCGGCGAGGGTCATCCCCGTGAGCACGAGCAGCAACGCGGCAACGATGCCGGCGATGACCGCGAACTTTCCGCTTTTCCCCATGTGGCGCACGGGCACCATCATTCCGGAGGAGCAGGCTGCCGCAGGACGTAGCCACGCATGATGGCCATGATTGCTGCAACACTTTGGTCACGGCTGCGCTCGGGGTTGTAGGTCTGCCTGTCGAGCCCCACCACAAAGCAGGCACCGAAGATTGCCGTCTCCAGGCTGCCCCGGGACACGGATTCGTCCACAGGATACGCCTGCGCCACATCGTCTACGGCCTGGGCAATGACGGCCAGCAGCTCGCCGCGCAGCACCGCGAAGGTGCCCTGCCATTCGCTGGGCGTGCGCCAGTTCTCGCTCACCCAGAGCCGGGCGAAGGACGGATACTCGGCCATGAAGTCCATGGCCTGGCCGATCATGGCTTCCATGGCTTGCAGCGGATCCTGTGCCGGCTCTGTCCCGGCCTCGAGCAGCCGTGCCTTCAGGATGTCCACGCCGTGCCGCAGCAGCTGCGCGATGAGTTCCGATTTGCTGCCGAAGTTGTAATAGACGGTGCCTTTGGACACCCCGGCCGCGTGGGCGATCTCGTCCACGGTGACGTTGGCGGCTCCGCGTAGGCCAATAAGCTCCATGGACGCGTCGAAGAGTTTTTGCCGGGTGGCGGTGGTCCGTCCTGGCCGCTGCCCTTTTGCTGGCGCCGGCGGCCCGGAGGTCATGCTGCGATCTCCGGTTTCAGCGTTTTCAGGGTCCAGTATTTGTTCCTGCGGACGGCCAGTGTGGACAGGACGGCCCCCAGCAGGGTGTAGCCCAGGAGTCCGAGGACCGTGGGGAGGATCATGGACAGGTCGGCCCCGTAAATCAGGTGCCGCATGCCCGTGACCACGTATCCCATGGGCAGTACCTGGTGCACCACATGGAGGGGTTCCGGGGTGGTCTGCCAGGGGAACGTGCCGCCGGAGGACACCAGCTGGAGCACCAGCAGGATCAGCACCACCAGTTTGCCCGGCGACCCCAGCAGCGCCACGATTCCCTGGATGAGGGCGCTGAAGGCCGTGGCCGCCGCCAGCATGAACAGCCACATGAGGACCGGGTGCACCGGGTTCAGCCCCAGCGCGAGGTTCACCACGAGTGTGAGCAGGGTGGCCTGGACCGCGGACACCGCCAGGAACGGCAGCCAGCCGCCGACGGCAATCTTCCAGGACGGCGCGTTGGATGCCAGTGCCCGCTGCGTAATGGGCCGCATGACCTGCACCAGCATGAAGATGCCTATCCACAGCGCCAGGGTGAGGAAGAACGGTGCAAGCCCCGCGCCGTAGGAGTCGGCCTTCGCCTGGGAAACGTTGCTGACGGCGACAGGATCGGCCATCACCCGCGACAGGTTGTTCTTCTGGGCATCGTCCGGGTTGGGTACCTGCCCCGCACCCTTGCCGAGCTCGTCCGCCAGGTAACGTGAGCCATCGGCGGCAGTGGCAGCCCCCGCGGCAAGCTGGGCCGCACCAGCATCCAGCTTCCGGGCGCCTTCGGCGAGGCCGGCAGTGCCGTCCAGGGCTGCTTGTCCTCCGGTTGCCAGCGTGGCGGCACCGGTGTGCAGCTGGTCCGCCCCGCTGGACGCCTGCCGGACGGCGTCCTTGAGTGCCGGCGTCCCGGCGGCGAGCTGCGCGGCGCCGACGCTGACGGACTCGGCGCCGTCAGCCAGCTGCTGGACCTGGGCGGCGTCCGTCTGGACCTTGGCCTTGGCCGCCGCCACCGGGCTGGACGCCGCCGTGGCGTCGAAGTCGGCCAGGATGCTGTCAGCCTGTTCCTGGGTCAAGACGCCGGCGGCGACCAGCCGGGTGTTCGAGTCAATGACACGCGTGCGGAGTCCCTGGTCGGCCCTTTCCAGCTGGACGGCCACGTCCTGGAACTTCGCGTTCAACTGGGCGTTGCCGGCAGCTACCTGTGCCGCACCCGTGGCGAGGATCTGCGTGTCGGTGGGCAGGGACGCGGTCTTGTCCTTGAGGGCGGACAGGCCGCTGCTGAGTTGTCCCGCGCCGTCGGTCAGTTGGTTGGCGCCGTCCCGCAGCTTCAGTTGGCCTGCGTAAAGGTCGTCGGCGCCGGTGCTTAGGCCGGAGGTTCCCCCCTGGAGTCCGGCCGCGCCGTCGCGGAGCTGCGCCACGCCGTCGGCCAGCCGGCCGGCGCCATCAGCGGCCTGCACCATCCGGGTATGGATCGTGCCGAAGCCGGTCAACAGCTGGTTGGCGGTCTCCTCGCCCACCTCCGTGGCTACGGTGCTGTGTACTGACGTGGTCAGCTTGTCCACGATGGTGCTCAGCAGATAGTTGTTCGCATCGTTCGTGGTGACATTCAGCATGGCCTGGCTGGCCGAATCGAAGCTGCCCGGCGACACGAGGTTCGCGGAAAAGTCCTTCGGGATCTTCAGGGCGAACGCGTACTCACCGTCGCTGACGCCCTGGTCGGCTTCCTGGCTGCTTGCAACCGGAACCCAGTGGAAGACGTTGCCTTCCACCAGGCTGTCCGCCACCTTGGTTCCGGCCGCAAGATGGGTGCCGTCGCTGGCGGTGGCACCGGCGTCCTCCACAACCAAAGCCGCATCCAAGTGGTCCAGGTTCCCGTACGGGTCCCAGTTGGCATAGAGATAGACGGCGCCGTACAGCAGGGGAACCATGGTCAGCGCCAGGATGGTCAGCTTGGGCAGCAGCCCGCCGGTCATGCGCTTGAGTTCGGAGCGGGCCAGCCGCAGTACGGTCACTTGGCAACCTCTGTTTCGAAGTGGGTGTGCTGGTGGTCCGGGCGGCGGTTCGCGTCGTCTTGCGCCTCTGCTTCCCCCCGGCGCCCTGCCTCATCCCGGGGGTCTGCCGCTTCCTGGGGCGCTGCCTCGTCCCCTGATTCGCGGCCCGCCTCGGCGTTGCCGACTTCCACGGCTGGACCGGTCCATGACTGCGGCAGGGCACTGACTGTTGCTACGACGGCGAGCTGCCGCCCGGCGTCGGACGCCAACTGCCGGAGCTTCGGCAGCCAGTCGCCGTCGTCCCCGCTGTGCCGGTCCGGAGAGTCCACTACCAGCAGGTCCGTGCGGGGGTTGGCCAGGGCCAGGGAGACGAGGAGCTCCAGCCGGCGGCGCGGCTCCAGCTGCTCGGTCCAGAGGCCGGCGATGTCCTGGAAGCCGTTGACCTTGATCCAGGGGCCGCTCAGCAGTGCTCCGCGGTAGCGGCGGGGGACAAGGGCCAGGTCCTCGGTCACCAGGTCGCGGACGCTCAGATGCTGCTCGGGTTCGTTGACGCCCGGGGAATCCACCAACGCGCTGGCGAGCCGCAGCTGGCGGATGCGTTGGTTGCCGTCCCAGCTGAGCACGCCGCTGCTGGCCTTCATCCTGCCGCCCAGGACCAGGGCAAGAGCCGTCCTTTGGTCCTGGCGCTGGCCCGTGACGAGAAGCAGTTCACCCCGGCTGACGTGGAGTGAGGTGGAGGGAAGCAGTGAATCGCGGCGCCCTTTGACATGGAGCTGATGCGCTGAAAGCAAGAATCGCCTTTCGCGGTGAATGCGGCTGCTTCCAGCTTAACGAAACTGACCGGTCAGTTCAAATACCGCTCACAGCCCGTACTTCTCCAAAAGGCGCAACCACACCTCGCTGAGGGTGGGGTAGGAGGGCACCGCGTGCCACAGGCGGTCCAGGGGAACTTCGCCCACGACGGCGATGGTTGCGGCGTGCAGCAGTTCGGCGACATCCGGGCCGGCGAAGGTGGCCCCGAGGAGGACCTTGCGGTCCTCATCCACCACCAGCTGCGCCCAGCCCTCGTAGTTTTCGGAATGCAGGGAGGACCCGGCCACCTGGATGGGAAGCTCCACCGAGGAGGCGTTGTACCCGTCCTTTCGCGCCTTCTCCAGGGTGCGGCCCACGGAGGCGAGCTCAGGATCGGTGAAAACCACGCCGGGCACCGCATGTGCGTTGGCCGTCTGCGCGTACCGGCTCCATTCGGCGGGTGCTCCTTTCAGTTCCCCCTTGGCGCGGGCGGCGATGGCGTCGCCGGTGGCGCGGGCCTCGTACTTACCCTGGTGCGTGTAGAGGTGCTCACCGGCGGCGTCTCCTACCGCGTACAGCCACGGCTCGTCTCCGGGTGTTCCCTGGACCAGGCCTGAGGCGTCCGTGTCCAGGACAAGGTGCCCGTCCTTGTCCGGCTCGAAGCCAAGGCTTTCCAGGCCAAGCCCCTCCAGTGCGGGGTGCCGGCCGGTGGAGACCAGGACCTTGTTGGCCGTCACGGTGGTCCCGTCGGACAGCACCAGGCTGAACGTGCCGTCGTCGTTTTCGCTGATGCGCTCGGTGGCCGTGTTCAGGCGGAGTTCGACGCCGTCAGCGCGCAGCCCCGCGGCCACAAGCCGTGCGGCCTCCTCCGGAAAGTTCCGCAGCAGTCCGCTGCGCGCCACCAGTGTTACATCAGAGCCCAGGCGCGCGAATGCCTGGGCAAGTTCGGTGCCGGCAACGCCGCCGCCAAGGACAGCAAGCCGCTGCGGGACCTCCTTGGCCGACGTTGCTTCGCGGGTGCCCCACACCTGGAGGTCCTGCAGTCCCTCGATGGGGGGAGTGTTGGGCATGGAGCCGGTTGCCAGGACTACCGCCTGCCGCGCCCGGAGCAGGTGCGATGTTCCGTCCAGCCCGGCCACGTCCACGGTCCTGGCTGCAGTGAGCCATGCGTGGCCACGGACCAGTTCGATGCCTGCCTCCTTGACCCACGACGCCTGGCCGTCGTCCTGCCAGTTTGCGGTCATGTCATCGCGGCGTTTCAGCACGGCTGCAGCATCCAGCGTGCGCGTGACGGCCTCTTTCGCGCCCGGCGTGGTCTGTGCGCCATGCAGTGCGGTCCCAGGCCGGAGGAGTGCCTTGGACGGCATGCAGGCCCAGTAGGAGCACTCGCCGCCCACCAGTTCTGCCTCCACCAGGACTGCCGTCAATCCCCCCTGGACCACCCGGTCCGCCACGTTTTCCCCTACGGCGCCTGCGCCGATCACCACTACGTCAAATTCGCGCTCAACAGCGTCCGGCATCATGGGGAAAGCCTACGCCCGGGCGGTGACAGTAAGGGCCCGGTTTGGTGCGGATACAGGGGGGGATGGATGCGCGGCGGGCCGGCGCTGGTTAACGCATAAGGTCCGCACCGGCAAACCGGTGCGGACCTTGGTTGTGCGCCCAAAGGGATTCGAACCCCTGACCTTCTGTTCCGTAGACAGACGCTCTATCCAGCTGAGCTATGGGCGCATCTCGTGTCCTTGGAGAAGAACCGCTCTCCCTGAACCTCGAATTACTTTACGCGAGGTTGGCCGCCGTGCCAAATCGAAAGCCATGTAATCTGCACGACTAGACCGGTATAGGTGACCTTCGTCACTTAATCGGCCATTTTCCCGCTGCTTTTCCTTGAATTCTCGCGGAATCCGGTTTTTTCAGCTCCATTTGCCCGACATCCGGCCCAAAAACGCCGGTGGTCCGGACCATAGCATTTAGCTCACACCGATGAACCCGAGGAAGGGAACCGAAATGGGCGATCTGGCGCAGAAGCCGCTGCTTGATAAAGCACCCACCACACATGCCGGTCTGCTGGCATGGGTCGAAGAGGTTGCTGAGCTAACGCAGCCGGACCGCATCTACTGGGTTGACGGATCCGAAGAGGAAAACACCCGTCTCACCGATGAGCTTGTTGCAGCCGGAACCCTGACCCGGCTGAACCAGGAGCTGTTCCCCAACTCCTTCGCCGCTTTCTCGGACCCGGCTGACGTGGCACGCGTGGAGGAGCAGACGTTCATCTGCTCCGAGAACAAGCGTGACGCCGGGTTCACCAACAACTGGATGGCCCCGGCGGAGATGAAGGACAAGCTCCGCGGCCTCTTCGCAGGTTCCATGCGCGGCCGCACCATGTACGTCATCCCGTTCGTCATGGGCCACCTGGATGCAGAGGACCCGAAGTTTGGCGTCGAAATCACCGACAGCGCCTATGTTGTTGCCTCGATGCGCATCATGGCCCGCATCGGCACCGACGTCCTCAACCGCATCACCGAGACGAACGCCTTCTTCGTCCCGGCCCTGCACTCCCTGGGTGCCCCGTTGGAGGCGGGCCAGGAAGACGTGCCGTGGCCCTGCAACCCGGACAAGTGGATCGTGCACTTCCCGGAGGAGCGCTCCATCTGGTCCTTCGGCTCCGGCTACGGCGGAAACGCGCTGCTGGGCAAAAAGTGCTACGCCTTGCGCATCGCCTCGGTCATGGCCCGCGATGAGGGCTGGCTGGCCGAGCACATGCTCATCCTCAAGCTGACATCCCCGGAACAGAAGACCTACTACGTCTCCGCGGCATTCCCCTCCGCCTGCGGCAAGACCAACCTTGCACTGCTGGATCCCACCATCAAGGGCTGGAAGGTAGAGACCCTCGGCGACGACATCACCTGGATGCGCTTCGGCAAGGAAGGCGAACTGCGTGCCGTCAACCCCGAGGCGGGCCTCTTCGGCGTTGCTCCGGGCACCGGCTGGGGCACCAACCCCAACGCCATGCGTGCCATTGCCAAGGGCAACAGCATCTTCACCAATGTTGCGCTGACCGACGACGGCGGCGTGTGGTGGGAGGGCATGACCGAGGAAGTGCCGGCGCACCTGACCGACTGGCAGGGCAACTCCTGGACGCCTGAGTCGGGCAAGCCTGCCGCGCACCCCAACTCGCGCTTCTGCACCCCAATCGACCAGATCGACATGCTGGCCGAGGAATACCACAGCCCCAACGGCGTGGAACTGTCCGCCATCCTGTTCGGCGGCCGCCGCAAGACCACCATCCCGCTGGTCACCGAGGCCCTCAGCTGGTCCAACGGCATCTTCATGGGTTCCACCCTGTCCTCCGAGACCACTGCCGCAGCAGCCGGTGCGGTGGGCGTGGTCCGCCGTGACCCCATGGCCATGCTGCCCTTCATCGGCTACGACGCAGGCGACTACCTGAACCACTGGGTCAACCTGTCGGCCAAGGCAAACCCCGAGCGGCTGCCCAGGATCTTCCTGGTCAACTGGTTCCGCCGGAACTCCGAGGGCGGCTTCGCCTGGCCCGGCTTCGGCGACAACGCCCGCGTCCTCAAGTGGGCCATCGAACGCCTCGAAGGCAAGGCGGACGCCGTCGAAACCCCCATCGGTTTCGTTCCCACCGGTGACTCCATCGACCTCGAGGGCCTGGACATGACCCCGGCGCAGGTCGAGGAAGCCGTCAAGGTCGACCCCACCGAATGGGCTGCTGAACTTGCCTCCATCGAGGAATGGTTCGCGAACTTCGGCGGCTCACTGCCCGAAGCACTCCAGTCGGAGCTGGCGGGCCTGAAGAAGCGCCTCTCCTAAACGGTTACAGCAGAACGACGGCGGCCCCGCACCTTTCGAGCGAAAGGTGCGGGGCCGCCGTCGTTCCTTGACAGGGGCCTCCGCTGCCGAGGGTTCCCTGGCTGAGCGGAGCGAAGCTAGGGAGGCGGTGGGGATCTAGCCGGCCAGCCAGATGTCCGGGCCGAAGACCTCGTAGTGGATACTGGTGGCCGGTATCCCGGCGTCGATGGCCTCGTTGCGGATCTTCTGCATGAAGGGAAGCGGGCCACACAGGTACAGGGACGCATTGGCGGGAAGATCTACCTCCCGCAGCGACATGAAGCCCTCGCGTGCGCCCGCCTCGGGCTTTTCCAGCCACAGCTGCAGTTCGGCACTTTCCAGGCGTTCGACGTCGTCCGTCATCTGGCTGCGCAGCGCCCAGCTGTCCAGGGTGCTTTCGGCATGCAGCACCAGGACCCGCCGGTCCGTTCCGGCTTCGGCCAGCGAACGCAGGATGGAAGCCGTAGGGGTACAGCCGATACCGGCAGAGGCCAGGACAACGGGACCGGCACCCTCCTTGAGTGTGATCTCGCCGTACGGGTTGGAGATTTCGAGGATGTCGCCCACCTGCACGTCTCCGTGCAGGACCGGGGAGACCTCGCCGCCGTCGTCAAGCTTTGTGGTGAAGCTGCGGCTGGTCCCGGCGTCCGCCGACAGGGAGTACTGGCGGACCTGCCGCAGCCCTTCCGGGAGCACCACTTTAACGCTGATGTACTGGCCGGGAAGCGCAGGCGTGACGGGGGTGTCGTCCGCCGGCTCCAGGGTGAAGGTCATGGCGCCGGTGCCGGCCGGAGTCTTGGCCGCCACGCGCCACGGCGTCCAGCTCCGGTCATTGGCCTGGCTGGCGTACAACCCCTTCTCGAGCTTGATCAGGGCATCGGCCATAAGCCAGTAGACCTCAGTCCAGGCCTCGGCGATCTCAGGCGTGATGACCCCGGCGAGGTCCTCGGCGATGGCGGCGAACAGGTGCTCGTAGACCACCTGGTACTGCGGCTCCGTGATGCCCAGGGAGGCGTGCTTGTGGGCGATCCGGGACAGAACGGCTTCCGGAAGCGTGCCGGGGTTGTTCACCAGGTGGGTCGCGAACGCCGCGATACTGCCCGCCAGGGCCTGCTGCTGGTTGCCCGAACGCTGGTTGGAGCGGCTGAACAGCCCGTCCAGCAGTTCGGGGTGGGCGGCGAAAAGGCGGGAGTAGAACTTGGGCGTGATCGCGCCGATCCGCGACCCGACCAGCGGAAGGGTGGCTTCGATAACGGGGCGGGACTTTTCCGAGAGCATGCAGACTCCTGAGATAGTGGCCGGGGCCTTCGTCCGGCCAAGTACGAATACATGCATTCGCATGCGTGTATTCATAGCTCAAGTTCTACAACTCGTAGAAGACGAAATCAAATTGCGCGGAGATGTTGCGCCCGGACGCAAGGAGTCTTATCCGGGGCCAGGCGAGAGTCCGGGCCGGAGGCCGATCATGTCGAAGACCGGGGCCATCTGACGCGACCCGGGCAGGTCCGCGATCACCACGGAGTCAAGCTCCCGGTAGAACGCCTCCCTGGCCCGCGCCAGCGCTGCCCGCAGCTTGCACTCATTGATGAGCGGGCAGTTGCCTGTTGCCGCCATGCATTCGGCGGGGTCGGTGCGGGTGTCAAGCTCGCGCAGGATCTGCCCCACCGTTGCCATGCGGCCCGCATGACTCAGGCGCGAGCCGCCCGTCCTGCCCCGCGCTACCTCGATCAGCCCGAGGCTCCGCAGCTTTGCCATTGCCTTGCTGACATGGTTGTAGGGCGTTCCCACCGAATCCGCAATGCTCTGCGTGGTGAGCAGCTCGCCGCCGGGAACGGCGGCGAGCACCATCAGTGCCCGCAGGCTGACATCGGCGAAGGCGTTGATCTTCATGGCCGGCGGCGGTCTAGTCCACCCAGATTGCGGGTTCGTTGGAATCGGCAGCCAGCTCGCCGAAGTCCCATGTGCGGGTTGCCGTGTTGGCCGCGTAGGGCAGCACGGCCGCGAAGACTGAGCCATCGCGGTGTTCGGCGGCCACGTGGATGGCGTCCGAGTCCTCCTCCACCAGCAGGATGTCGCACACGATGGCGGCAGCCCGGAAGCCATCCCTGTTCTGCCGCAGCAGGGCGTGGAGGTCGCTGATCATCGCGTCGGCGTCGAAGTCCGCGTCCGAATCCTCCGCCACGTCGGCGGGGGAGACGGCAACGAGCCGTACCTCGCCGTCGTTCTGGACCGTGAGGGCGAAGGGCAGGAAGCCGCCGTTGCGCTGGAGTTGTTCCTGGGCGGCGCTGACGCCCGTCCCCAGGAGGTTCTCCAGGTCAGTTGCGGTGCCGTCCGGAACAGAATCGCGCCATGCGGCTTGTCCCTCGGCTCCCGGCAGCGTCCCGTCAGCCATCGCGCCCTAGGCCCGGACGATCGACAGGACGCGGTCGCGGATCCGTTCCATGGTGCCGCGGTCCGTAGCTTCTGCATTGAGCCGGAGGAACGGTTCGGTGTTGGAGGGGCGCAGGTTGAACCAGTAGCTGCCATCGTTGGCGGTGAAGGTGCTGCCGTCCAGGGTGTCGATGGTGAGGTCCTCGCCGGCGAAGGCGGCGCGAACCCGTTCGACGGCGGCAGGCTTGTCTTCAACTTCCGAGTTGATCTCACCCGAGCTGACGTAGGGCTCGTATTCGCGGCCCAGCTCGGACAGCGGGCCGTCCTGCTCACCCAGGGCGGCCAGGACGTGCATGGCGGCCAGCATGCCGGTGTCCGCGTTCCAGAAATCCCGGAAGTAGAAGTGGGCCGAGTGCTCGCCGCCGAACACTGCGCCTTCCTTTGCCATGACGGCCTTGATGAAGGAGTGGCCCACGCGTGTGCGGACGGCTCGGGCGCCGTCGTGCTCCACCAGTTCGGCCACGGCACGGGAGCAGAGGAGGTTATGGATGATCGTTGGCGTGGCCTCACCCTGAGCCTTCGCGCGGGCGATCTCCCGCCGGGCCACCATGCCGGTAATGGCCGACGGCGACACGGGCTGGCCCTTCTCATCCACCACGAAGCAGCGGTCGGCGTCGCCGTCGAAGGCCAGGCCGATGTCCGCGCCGTGCTCGATAACTGCGGCCTGCAGGTCGCGGAGGTTCTCCGGCTCCAGCGGGTTGGCGGGGTGGTTGGGGAAGGAGCCATCCAGCTCGAAGTACAGCGGAATGATGTCGAACGGGAGCTTGGGAAGCAGGGTGTCGCCCAGGACCGCGGGCGTGGTGAGGCCGGCCATGCCGTTGCCGGCGTCGACGACGACTTTGAGGGGGCGGGAACCGGACAGGTCCACCAGCTTGCGGAGGTATTCGGCGTAGTCCTTGAGCACGTCGCGGACACTGATCTGGCCGCGGGTGCCGGCAGCGGGAATGGAACCGGTGTTGAGGTACTGCTCGGCGAGGGTCTGGATGTCCTTGAGGCCGGTTTCGGAGGAGATGGGAACCGCACCGGCCTTGGACATCTTGATCCCGTTGTAGCCGGCAGGGTTGTGGCTGGCGGTGAAAGTGGCGCCGGCGCGGTCCAGGAAACCGCATGCGAAGTACAGCTCATCGGTGGAGATCAGGTCCAGCAGCTCGACGTTTGCGCCGCGGGTTGCTGCCCCGTCTGCGAAGGCTTTGCTGAACTCGGGGGAGGAAGGGCGCATGTCCCCGCCCACCAGGATGGTCTGCCCCTCGAGCTGCAGGACGTCCACGAACGCGGCCCCCACGGCTTCGACGATTTCGGCGGTGATGGTCTCGCCAACGATCCCACGGACGTCGTAGGCCTTGAAGGATGCCGAGAGATCAAAAGTCGTTGTCTGTTCGCTAGTCACGGGCTTTATCTTACGATGGCGCGGAAGGTGCCTGTGGAGGAGGGGTGGCGGCAGCCCAATGTGACGGCCGGGTCTTTGGGCCGGTTTCCACATATAAGTCCGCCATGTGTCCGCTGTCGGAGGTGGCTGGGATACTGAATCAATGGTCGATAACCAGCACGCCGCCCTGATAGACGCGCCAGCAACTTCCGGTACAGCATCCAACGGCCCAGGCCCAGGCCCTGCCTCCGCCACCCACCAGCAGGCACTGGA
This sequence comes from Arthrobacter sp. Y3221157, assembly GCF_059089865.1. Classification (NCBI taxonomy): domain Bacteria; kingdom Bacillati; phylum Actinomycetota; class Actinomycetes; order Micrococcales; family Micrococcaceae; genus Arthrobacter; species Arthrobacter sp. Y3221157. Next base: position 34,937 of record NZ_JBNHFD010000023.1, on the reverse strand, counting down.
GGTCCTCCGGGAGCTGGTGGGCCACCCCGAAGCCGGTTTCCACGAAGGGCAGTTTGAAGCCATTGAGGCGCTGGTCGACGGCGGGCGGCGGGCTTTGGTGGTCCAGCGCACCGGCTGGGGAAAGTCGGCCGTGTATTTCGTGGCGTCCCTGCTTCTCCGGCGCCGGGGTGCGGGGCCCACGCTCATTGTTTCGCCCCTGCTTGCCCTGATGCGGGACCAGGTGGCCGCAGCGGCAAGGGCAGGCGTCCGCGCCGTGGCCATCAACTCGGCCAACCAGCTTGAGTGGGACACGGTCCGTGAGCAGCTGGCAGCGGACCAGGTCGACGTCCTGCTCGTCTCCCCGGAGCGCCTCACCAACCCTTCCTTCCGGGAAAACCAGCTGCCCGAACTGATCCGGCGCACTGGCCTGCTCGTCATCGATGAAGCACACTGCATCTCCGACTGGGGGCATGACTTCCGCCCGGACTATCGCAGGATTGCCGACCTGATCACCCGGCTGCCGGAGTCGGTCCCCGTGCTGGCCACCACCGCTACCGCCAACTCCCGAGTGGTGCACGATATCGAGGAACAGCTCGGGGCAGGCGTCCTGACCATCCGCGGCGCACTGGGCCGGGACTCGCTCCGGCTCGGCGTCCTGACCCTCCCGGACTCGAAACAGCGCCTGGGTTGGCTCCTGACCCACCTGTCCGATCTTCCCGGCAGCGGCATCATCTACACCCTGACGGTCTCCGCCGCGGAGGACACCGCCCGCCTGCTGGTGGAGGCAGGGCACGAGGTCCTGGCCTATACGGGACGCACCGATCCCGCGGACCGTGAGCGCGCCGAGCAGCTGCTCAAGGACAACCAGGTCAAGGCCCTGGTTGCCACATCGGCGCTGGGCATGGGATTCGACAAACCCGACCTGGGCTTCGTGGTCCACTTGGGCGCGCCCTCCTCGCCGGTGGCGTACTACCAGCAGGTGGGACGTGCCGGGCGTGGTGCCGCCAACGCCGACGTCCTCCTGCTTCCGGGCTCCGAGGACCGGGAAATCTGGCAATACTTTGCCACCGCTTCCATGCCCTCCGAGGAGAAAGCGGCCGCTGTCCTCACAGCGTTGGCGGAGGCGGGGACTGCGCTCTCCACGGTGGCCCTCGAAGCGCGGGTGGACCTGCGCCGCACCCCGCTGGAGCTGTTGCTCAAGGTCCTGTCCGTGGACGGGGCCGTCGAACGGGTAGGGGGAGGCTGGCGGTCCACGGGACAACCATGGGTCTACGATGCGGAGCGCTACCAGCGGATTGCCGAGGCCCGGGTGGACGAGCAGGACTCCATGGTGATCTACCAGGACACCGCAGGCTGCCGGATGGAGTACATCACCTCGGTCCTCGACGATGAAACGGCGCACCCCTGCGGCCGGTGCGACAACTGTGCGGGGCGCTGGTTCCCGGCAGACGTGGCGGAGGATGCCACCGCTGCCGCAGGCCAGACCTTGAGCAGGGCCGGCGGTGTCCTGGAGGCACGCCTGCAGTGGCCCAGCGGCATGGACCGCCTGGGCGTTCCGGTGAAGGGAAAGCTGAAGCCCGGCGAAGGACTCTCGGAAGGACGCGTCCTGGCCCGCCTGACGGACCTTGGCTGGGGCGGCGCGCTGCGGGAGCTGTTCGCTGCAGGTGCCCAGGACCGGCCCGTGGATCCCGGGATGCTGCAGGCCTGCGTGCAGGTCCTGCGGGAATGGGGCGCCGGCGATGCACGCACCCCGGGCTGGAGCGGTGCGGGCAGGCCCGCCGCCATCGTGAGCATCCCGTCACGAAGCAAGCCGCAGCTGGTGGGCTCCCTCGCCAGGGGAATCTCAGAGATCGGCCGGATTCCCTATCTCGGCGAGCTGCAGCTGGCCCACGGTGGCCCCACCGGGAGCCGCGGCGGCAACAGCGCCTACCGGCTGGCCGGGGTGTGGGACCGCCTGGCCGCCGGACCGGAGCTTGAAGCAGCGCTGGCAGCAGTCCAGGGGCAGAGCGTGATGCTGATCGACGACCTCGCGGACAGCAGGTGGACGCTCACGGTCGCGGGCCGCGCTCTTCGGCAGGCCGGGGCCGGCGCGGTTCTTCCACTGGTGCTTGCCCAGGCCGGCTGACTTCCGCGCCCGCGTGCCGGGGCAGCAGGAGGCTGTCCAGGGTGCTGGCGAGCATCAGGGCGGCCATGGCGAGGAAGGCGCCGCGGAACGGGCCGGCCGGGTCCGCAGATCCCGCCGGCAGTCCGGAGAAGATCCGGATCAGCAGTGCCGCCACAGCGATGCCCGCACCGGTGGCGAGCTGCACAAGGGTGGCGGAGACCGTGTTCGCTGACGTCAGCTGGGACGGCACGATGTCTGCGTATTGCACGGAGGCGTATGCCGAGAAACCGATGGACCGGAACGCGCCGCTGCAGACCAGCAGGGCGAATGTCAGTGCCTGGGGTGTTTCGGGCGTGAGGAAAGCGCACGCGGCGAAGGTAGCGGCGGACGCGAGGGAAGCGAAGACCAGCATTGCCTTGAAGCCGAAGCGGCGGATCAGCGGGGTGGTGGCCGGCTTGATGCCGATGTTGCCGATGAAGACCGCCGCCACCATGATGCCCGCGTGGATGGGGGACCAGCCGAATCCTGTCTGGAACATCAGTGGCAGCAGGAAGGGGACGGAGCTGATGGTCAGGCGGTAGACGAACCCGCCGGTGGCCATGGCGCGGAACGTCCGGGTCCGGAACACTTCCAGGTCGAACAGCGGGTTCCTTGCCTTGCGCATCCACAGCACGGCGGCCGCGAGGCAGATGGCTCCGGCGGCTGCGCTGATCCCGGCCCAGGGGGTGTCGGGGTGGGCGCTGGCCAGTTCGAGGCCGGTCACCAGTGCGCCGACGCCCAGGGTGGTGAGGATAAGCCCGGGCCAGTCCAGGCGGCGGCCCGGGTCTCCGCTGGTGCCGGGTACCAGGCGCAGCGCTGCGATCAGGGCGGCGGCGCCGAGCGGAAGGTTGATCAGGAAGATCCAGTGCCAGGACAGATAGGTGGTGAGTGCGCCGCCCACCAGGGGAGCGAGGACCGGAGCCAGGAGCCCGGGCCACACCAGGAAGGCGGTGGCCCGCAACAGGTCGGCTTTGGGAGTCCCGCGCAGGACCACCAGCGTTCCGACTGGCACCATCATGGCTCCCCCGGCGCCCTGGGCGATGCGGCTCAAAGTCAGGGTGGTGAGGTCCTGGCTCAGCGCGCAGGCAAGCGAGGCGGCGGTGAAGACGGCGATGGCGAGGCAGAACACCCGGCGGGCTCCGAAGCGTTCGGCCAGCCAGCCGCTGATCGGAATGCCCACGGCCACCGTCAGCAGATAGGCCGTCATGGTGATGTTCACGTCGGCTGCCGGAACGCGGAAGTCGGCTGAAATATTGGGGATGGCGGTGGTCAGGACCGTGCCGTCCAGGAATTCCATGAAGAACGTTGCCGCCACCAGGAGCGCCAGGCGCGGATTCCACGCCTGCCCGGTGCTTCCGCTTCCGTCCACCTGAGTACTCGCCGCCATTCGTTTATGGTGCCATCGGGAGTAGCCTGCAGCAGTGCGGTGTCCGGTCCCCGGACGGCCCGGACACGGCCCGGGAACGCAAAAGGCCCCGGTCCAGGGACCGGGGCCAAACGCGGAGACGGGGGGATTTGAACCCCCGGTCGAGTTTAACCCCGACCCTTCATTAGCAGTGAAGTCCATTCGGCCGCTCTGGCACGTCTCCAATTGCTATTCCTAGCCCACCAAGGATACGCAGATTCGGGCACCCAGTGCAAAACGCCGCGAAGCAGGCGCAACGCCAACAGACACGGTGTGCAACAGCGGAACTCAGGCGGCGGGCTGCGCGGGCCGCACCATCCGGATCTCGCGCAGGTTCTCCCACTCGGCCAGGACATCTTCGGCGCCGTCAGGTTCAAAGCCGAACCGGCGGTAGAAACCGATGGCACGGCTGTTGTCGGCCGCCACCCACAAGCTGGCCGCTTCATTTCCAAGTGCCGTTTCCAGCAACCGCCGGCCCAGTCCCAGGCCCTGGTGCGAGGCCAGCAGGTACAGTCCCCACAGCTGGAAGTCTCCGGAGGCCGGCGGTGGATGCCCTTGCGGGGAACCCGGGGCGGGATCCCACCGGACACCCGCGAATCCGACCACTGTCCCGTCATCGCACGCCACCCACGCTGCCGCGGGCTCGGGACGGTCCAGCAACATCCGCCACAACTCCAGCCGGTTGGCCTGATCCACCCCGGACAGGAAGGCGTCGGAGAGCATCCCGCGGTACGTTTCCCGCCAGCAGCGGATGTGCACCTCGGCCAGCGCCTCCACGTCGGCGGCGACGGCCCGCCGCACCGACAATCCTGGCGTCACGACAACCCGCCCGCCAGCGCCTTCCACAGGAAATGCTGGCTGCGTGCCTGCAGCGCGGCGGCTTGCCGGTTGTCGGACGCACCGGCGTGGCCGCCCTCCAGGGCCTCATGGAACCAGACGTTCGGGATGCCCATGGCCAGCATGCGGGCTGCCATCTTCCGGGCCTGGACAGGCCCCACCCGGTCATCGGAGGTGGCGGTCCAGATGAACGTTTCGGGGTACTCCACCCCGTCCCGGAGCAGGTGGTAGGGGGAGAAGGTCCTGATGTACTCCCACTGCTCCGGCACATCCGGGTCGCCGTACTCCGCGATCCAGGAGTGGCCGGCGGACAGTTTGGTGTAGCGCCGCATGTCCAGCAGGGGCACGCCGCAGGAGACGGCGCCGAACAGTTCCGGGTACCGGGTGAGCATGTTCCCCACCAGCAGCCCGCCGTTGGAGCCACCCACGCAGCCCAGCCGCTCCCGGGAGGTGACACCGCGGTTGATGAGGTCGCGGGCCACAGCGGCGAAGTCCTGATACGCCTTGTGCCGGTTCTCCTTGAGGGCCGCTCGGTGCCAGGACGGACCGTATTCACCGCCGCCGCGGATGTTGGCCACCACGTAGACCCCGCCGCGCGAATGCCCGTCGCCGCGGCCGGCGGGGCCCGCTGTCCGGCGCTCCAGCCACGCCCTACCCACGGTGCCGCTGTAGGCAGGCGTCCGGGAGATCTCGAACCCGCCATAGCCCGACAGCTGGGTGGGGTTCTGGCCGTCCAGTGGCAGGTTCCGGGCGGACACCTGGAAATAGGGGACGCGTGTTCCATCCTCGGACACCGCGAAATGCTGCTGCACTTCGTACTCGCTGTCCGCAAAGAACGACGGCGATGCCTTCACCACCGCGTGCCGGCTTACCACGCCGGGCTGCCCGCCGTCGTCATGGTTGCGTTCCAGGTTCCCCCGCATCAGCGTGCTGGGGGTGGTGAACCCGGTGGCGACGAGCCAGAAGTCGTCGCCCGCACCGCCGTCGGCCGCAGTTTCGTCCTCATCGTCCACGGCGTAGGCGTTGACGTCGTGCAGGGGCGGGCAGGCGTCCAGGGGAGTGGACGCCCAGGCGCCCGCCGCGCTGTCGGCACCTGCCACGGGGCGGGACGGGTCGAGGACCCGGATTTCGGACGAGACGTCACGAAGGAGATTCAGCAGCAGGAAGTTGCGCGTCCAGCTCCAGGACTGCAGCGAGGTGCGGGCATCCGGCGTGAACAGGACGGACAGGCGGCGGCTGCCGGCCAGGTAGTCCTCGAACGCCGCGGCCAGCAGCGATCCGGCCGGATAGGTGGTGCCGGCCAGGATCCAGTCCTGCTGCGGGCGGAACAGCAGCCACTCGCGGTGCGCGCTGACGTTGACGTCGGTGGGGACGTCGATCGCCACCCATTCCCCGCCGCGGAGCACCAGGTTGGTGCGGTTGAAGAAGTCGATGTAGTCCACGGCGAAGGTGCGTTCAAAGCCGGGAGTTGAATCGTGGGCCATCACTGCCATCATGTGGTCTTCGGGGACCTCAAAGAGCCGGGGAGCCGACGCGAGGCTGGCGCCGCGTCGGAGGGTTACCGCGGTGCGGGCGTAGGAGGACGCCGTCCTGGGCAGCCCTTCGGCCGTGGAGGCGACCAGCAGGGTGTCCGCGTCCAGCCATGACACGTTGCCCTTGGCAGTGGGCAGGTCGAAGCCGCCCCGCGTGGGGTCCACGAAGGAGCGGGTCTCGACGTCGAATTCGCGGTAGCGGTTGGCGTCGCCGCCGTCGGGGGAGAGCGCCAGGAGGGCCAGGCGGTAGGGGTCGCCGGTCGCCGGCCGGAGGAACGTGGCTCCATGGAACACCCACTCCTCGCCTTCGGCGGCGGACAGCGCGTCCACGTCCAGCAGGACGTCCCACTCGGGGGAGTCAGTGCAGTAGCTTTCCCAGGTGGTCCGGCGCCACAGGCCCTTGGGGTTCTGCTGGTCCTTCCAGAAGTTGTAGTACCAGTTGCCGCGCTTACCCACCATGGCGATGCGGTCCGTGGAGTCGAGGACTTCCAGGATGCTGCCCTCAAGCGCCGCATAGTCCGCGTCCTCGAGCAGGTCCTCCGTGCGGGAGTTCTGCTCCTTGACCCAAGCAAGCTGCTCTTCGCCGTAGATGTCCTCGAGCCACACGTTTTCGTCGATGGGCTCCGGCGCGGTGCCCGCAGGCGCGCTCCCGGGGCTGGCCCCGGAACCCGGAACGGACGCTGAATCAGCTGCAGTGGTGGTCATTCGCCCATCCAAACAACATCGGTGCCGGCGGGCAAGGCGTTCAGCTGGCAGCGGATAGTCTGGATGCCGTGGAAAATACGCAGAGCATCCGGGCCGCCATCATTGGTGCCGGCCCCCGCGGCACCAGCGTGCTGGAACGCCTGCTCGCGCACTCCGCCGCCCGCCGCGCCAGTGACGGCGGGGCCCTCCGGCTCCACATCGACGTCGTGGATCCCTACCCGGCCGGGCCGGGGCATGTCTGGCAGCCGCAGCAGTCGCGGCTGTTCCTGATGAACACCCAGTCCTTCTACCCCACGCTCATTCCGGAGGACCCGTCGCTTCCGGCGCCGCTGGCAGGCACCTCGTTCGACAGGTGGCGGGAGCGGCAGCAGCGCAACCCGCTGCCGTCCCTGACCGCGGACGAGCGCGCGGAACTCGCGGTGCTGCAATCCAATGACTTTCCCAGCCGCGCCCTGTACGGCAGGTACCTGCGCTCCACCCTGGAGGACCTGCTGGACAACGCGCCCGACGGCGTCACCGTCCAGTTCCACGAAACGTCCGCCATGTCGGTCCGCCCCGCAGCGGACGGAACGTTCGACGTCGGCCTGGCCACCGGGGAGACGCTCCGCACCGGCTCCGTGGTGCTCGCGCTGGGCCACATCCCGTCCAGGCTCAACCCCGAACAGCGCGAGCTGCAGGCGGCGGCGGAGCAACTGGGACTGCAGTACCTGCCCCCGGCGGCACCCGCCGACGTGGACTGGTCCCGGATCCCTGCCGGCGAACCCGTCCTGGTCCGCGGCATGGGGTTGAACTTCTTCGACACGATGGTGCAGCTCACCGAGGGCCGCGGCGGAAAGTTCGTATCCGGCGGGGGACGGCTGGAGTATGAACCGTCCGGCCAGGAGCCGCTGATCATCGCGGCCTCCCGGCGCGGTACCCCGTACCGGGCCAAGGCGGCGCTGGAAGGCTACTATCCGGCGTCGGTCACCCTCCGCTACCTCACCGAGGCGGCGCTGGAGCGGTTCCGCAGGGCCGGCATCCGGCCCGGGTTCGACCATGACCTGTGGCCGCTGCTGCACCGCGACACTCTTTGGGCCTACTACTCCACGCTGGTCCGCTCGCAGCCCGCCGCCGTCCCGGACAGGGCTGCCTTCCTTGCCGCCCTCGAAGAAGCGCTGCACCCGCACGCGCATTCGGCGGCCAACTGGGAGGACAGCGTGGAGAGCGTGCTGGCAGTCCATGTGGGACCGCGGCACAGGCTGGACCTTCCCGCGCTCGCGGCACCCCTGGCAGGAAGGACGTTTGGTTCCCGGAGGGAACTCGACGCCGCCGTGGTGGAGTACCTGCTGGACGATGCCCGCCGCTCAGCCCTTGGCGAGGACGACCCCGTCAAGATGGCCATCGGCGCCCTGCACCACGGGCGCGCCGTCCTCAAGACCGCAGTGGCCGACGGCGGCATCACCGAGGCGTCCTGGGTGGCCGGACTGCGTGGCTGGTTTGAGTCCTTCGTTGAGGGCCTTGCCAGCGGGCCTCCGGCCCTGCGCTCCGAGCAGCTGGCCGCGCTGGCCCGGGCCGGAATTGTCAGCTTTGTGGGCCCGGACCCGAAGTTCGGCGTTGACCGCAGGACCCGGATGTTCACCGCGTCCTCACCCTGGGTGGACGGTCCGCCGGCTGCCGCGCCCACCATGGTGGAAGCCCTGGCCCCCGGCAACAGGGTCTCGGCCAACGACTCGCCACTCCTCGGGCAGCTGCTGGGTGACGGCGCGGTCCGGCCCCGCCTGATGATGACCGCCGAGGGTGCGCCCGTCCAGTCCACCGGCCTGGACGTGGTGCCCCACCCGTACCGGCCTGTGGCGGCAAACGGCGCCGTCACCGAGGGCATCTATGTCCTGGGCCTTCAGCTCTCCTCCAACCAGTGGGGGACGGCCATCGCCGCCGAGGCTGCCCACCCCGGGTACCCCGTCTACCGGAGCGGCCAGCGGACCCTCCGCGACGCCGACGAGATAGCCGCCGCCATCCTCGGCCGCTGACCGGCCGCCCGCATCGGGAACCTCTCGCTGCGGCGTAACAAAAGGCGCTGCACCACGAGAAATATTCGGGACGGATTTCCCACCGGCAGGCCTGCCACGCAGCGCAGGACTTGACGACGGCGGCGCCCATCAGGTCCCCTTCATGGCCGTGATGGGCGCCAAGCCCCCGCACGTACGGGCCCGTATGTCACCAGGTGAAGCGACGTGACCCTCCGTTACCCCGCACCGTGGCCCAGCGTTGCCGCCGGTTAACCGCCGTGTAGGAGTGTTGCAACATGCGTCCACGGCCTTACCCGGGAGACGTTTTGGGGCCAATCATGACCCGGGAAAACCTGAAATTTCCTGCCGTTTCCCGCCGTGAAGGCGCCCCTTCTGCTTCGGATTCCACTCTGTTCTAGTGGTTGCCACGAGCCAGCCGGCCCGGACCCAACCGACTGCAGAAAGACCCCCGATGAAAAACCGACTCCTGCCCGCAAGACGAATCACCGCCGCAAGCAAGGCAGCCGCAGTGGCCGCCGCCGCGGCACTGTCGCTGGTGATGTCCGGGTGCGGCGGCAGCGCCACCGCGGAATCGGCGGGAAGCGGCGGCACCGAAGTGAAGACCGTCCGTTACCAGGGCTCACCCAACACCGTCTCCCTGCTGGAGGTGGCCGAGGACCTGGGGTACCTCGGCGACGTCAAGCTCCAGTGGGTCAGCAACACCACCAGCGGCCCGCAGAGCATCCAGTCCGTTGCCACGGACCAGACGGACATCGGCGGCGCCTTCACCGGAGCGGTGATCAAGCTGATCGAAGCGGGCGCCCCCGTCCAGGCCGTTATCAACTACTACGGCGAGGACAAGGACACGTTCACCGGGTACTACGTGGAGGAAGGCAGCCCCATCACCAGCGCCCGCGACCTGATCGGCAAGAAGATCGCGGTGAACACCCTGGGCGCCCACCATGAGGCAGTCATCACCACGCACCTGAAGAACAGCGGACTGACGCCCGAGGAAATCAAGCAGGTCCAGCTGGTGGTGGTACCGCCCAACGAAACCGAGGTGGCCCTGCGCAAGAAGCAGGTGGACGTAGGCACCCTGGGCGGGGTGCTCCAGGACCGGGCGCTCGCCGAAGGGGGCATCCGGGCCCTGTTTACCGACGTCGGGGTCATTGGGGGGCCGTTCGACGCCGGCCAGTACGTCCTGCGCAAAGACTTCCTGGCAAAGAACCCGGAGACCAGCCGCACGCTGGTGACTGGCGTGGCCAAGGCAATCGAGTGGGAACGCAACACACCCCGTGAACAGGTCATTGCCAAATTCGAGGAGATCATCGCCAAGCGCGGACGGAACGAAAGCACCGAGGCGCTCAAGTACTGGAAGAGCGTGGGAGTGGCCTCACCCGGGGGGCGCATCTCGGATAACGACTTCACCCGCTGGTCCGATTACCTGAAGTCCGCAGGGATCATCAGCGGCGGCCTGGACACGGCAAAGCTCTACACCAACGAATTCAACCAGTTGGAGACAACCGCTCCGGCTGCACAGTCCAAGGGATAACCCATGACCTCCAAAATCAGCCTTCAACACGTCACCAAAGAGTTCGCCGTCCGGCAGGGAAGGAACAGCCGGGGAAGGAGAATCGGCAGCCAGCCGGAGACCGCCGTCCTGACCGCCTTGGATGACCTCAGCCTGGACGTGGCAGCCGGTGAATTCCTCACACTGGTGGGGCCCAGCGGTTCCGGCAAGACCACCCTCCTGGACCTGCTGGCCGGCCTGTCCCGTCCCACGTCCGGCAAAGTCTTGGTGGATGGAAAGGAAGTCACCGGGCCCGGCCAAGACCGGGCCGTCGTGTTCCAGCAGTACGCCCTTTTTCCCTGGCGGACTGCGTCAGCGAACGTCTCGATCGGCCTTGAGAACCGCGGGTTGTCCCGGAAGGACCGGGCGGCGACGGCAAGCAAGTACCTGGACCTGGTGGGCCTGGCCGGGTTCGAGGACCGGTATCCGCATGAACTGTCCGGCGGTATGAAGCAGCGCGTGGCCATTGCCAGGAGCCTCGCCTATGAGCCGGACGTCCTCCTGATGGACGAGCCCTTTGCGGCGCTGGACGCCCAGACCCGTGAGCAGCTTCAGGACGAACTCCTGCGGATCTGGCAGGCGACGGGGAAAACCATCGTCTTCATCACGCACGGGATTGATGAGGCGGTGTATCTCGGCCAGCGGGTGGCGGTCCTGAGCGCCAGGCCCGGCAGGCTCAAGGAAATCGTGGACATCAATATTCCGGACCGCGGGGGCGAGGCGGATGTCCGCTCCCACCCCGCGTTCGTGGAGCACCGCCACCAGGTCTGGTCCCTGCTGCACGACGAAGTCCGGCTGGCCCAGGACTCGGGCCACCGGAAGATCCTCCCGGACGGCACAGCCCCCGATGAACACCCCCTCGAAAGGAACGCCGCCTGATGAGCACCGTCCTAAGCCGGCCCCCACAGGGGAGCGCCGCCGTCGAACCCGCACCACATCCCGCCGAACCGCTGGCTCCCTCCGGTCCCGCCAGGAGGGAACGCCCGACGCCGGCAGGAAGGTTGGGTGCCGCAGCGAACCTGGCCATACGCGCGGCCTGGAAGTCGCTGGCAGTCCTGCTGTTCCTGGCGCTGTGGGAGTTCGGTCCCCAGTACTTGGCCGGCCCGTCCACCCGGGTGTTCCTCCCGCCGCTGCACGAAGTCCTCGCGGCGGGGGCCAGGCTGGTGGAGACCGGGCAGCTGCAGAACCACCTGCAGGCCAGCCTCACCCGTTCCGTTTCCGGGTTCGGCATCGCGGTGGTGTCCGCCGTTGCCCTGGGGCTGCTGATCGCCTGGTACGGCTGGTTGAACTCGTTCCTGAACCCGCTTTTGGAACTCTTCCGCAACACCGCAACCCTCGCCCTGCTGCCGGTCTTCACGCTCCTGCTGGGCATCGGCGAGGAATCCAAGATCACCATCGTGGCCTACGCCGCGTTCTTCCCGGTGCTGCTCAATACGATCGCCGGTGTCCGCACGGTGGACCCGCTGCTGGTCCGCGCTGCCAGGTCCCTGGGGCTGAACAGCTTCCGGCTCTTCCAGAAAGTCATCCTTCCATCGGCGGTGCCCACCATCTTCACCGGGATCAGGATGGCAGGCACCTCATCGATCCTGGTGCTGATTGCCGCGGAAATGGTGGGCGCAAAGGCCGGGCTCGGATACCTGATCGTCAATGCCCAGATGAGCTTCCTCATCCCGGACATGTACGCAGGCATCCTCACCGTCTCCGTGCTGGGCCTTCTCGTCAACATCCTGCTGGTGGCACTGGAACGCCACTTCTCCCGCTGGCGCACCGCCGTCGGCGCCGGCAACTGACCTTCCCCGTTCCCAAACCCTGACAACACTGACACTGACTGAAAAGGACACCGACCATGACCACCATTACCGAAACCAAACTCGAATTCACCAAGCTCGGGTCCCGCATCGGCGCCGAAATCAGCGGCCTGGACCTGGGCGCGGAGCTCAGCCCTGGCACAGTGGCCCAGATCCGCGAAGCCCTCAACGTCCATAAGGCCCTGGTGTTCCGGAAGGCGAACATCCGCACCGACGAGGACCAGGTCCGGTTCGCAAGCTACTTCGGCCCGCTCACCAAGGCGCACCCCACCGTTGCCTCCGTCGATGGCAAACCCGCCGTCCTGCCGGTGGACAGCGAAAACGGCAGCGCCAACAACTGGCACACCGATGTGACGTTCGTGGTGAACCCGCCGCAGGCATCAACGCTGCGCAGCATTACGCTGCCGCCGTACGGCGGTGAAACGCTCATCGCCTCCTCGGCGGGGGCTTACCGCGACCTGCCCGAGGAGCTGCGGAACTTCGCCGACACCCTCTGGGCCATCCACACCAACGACTACGACTACTCCGTGCCCAAGAACCTGGAACACGCCAATGCGGAGGAGCGGCGCAAGGAATTCACCAGGATCCACTTCGAAACCGCCCACCCCGTGGTCCGAGTCCACCCGCTGACCGGGGAGCGCGGGCTCTTCATCGGCGGCTTCGCGCAGCGCCTGCGGATCGTGGGGCTGTCCAACACCGAGTCCAGGGACATCCTCCGCCTGCTGCAGGCCTACGTCACCAGGCCCGAAAACGTGGTCCGGGTGAACTGGGAACCTGACCAGCTGGTGCTCTTCGACAACCGGATCACCCAGCACTACGCCCCGGACAACTACGATGGCCAGCCGCGGAAGCTGAACCGGGTGACCATTGCGGGGGATGTCCCGGTGGGCGTGGACGGCCGCAGCAGCACCGCAATCAAGGGGGATTCATCCACCTACTCGGAAACGGTGGTCCTCCCCTAGACCCCGGAGTTTTTCTCCAGATATGGCGGGATAACCTGTCCGGAAGTCACCATATCTGGACAAGAACTCCCAGCAGAAAGCGCCCCACGTTCGGGTCCGGGAAGCCCGGGACCAACGCGGGGCGCTTTCTTGTTCAGCCAGGTATCAGCCGCGCAGGCACTGCTGGTACTGGAGCCAGGCAATGCCGTAACGGATCCAGCCCAGGACGTCGTACCACTGGGCGGGTTTGGCCGGAGCGGTGCACACCGGCGGGACGGGACCGTCAGTGGCCACCTGCACGCCGACCTTCACCACGGTGCCGGACTCGGCGGCGGTCAGCACCAGGGTTCCGGTGCCGGCTGCCGCGCGTGCGGGGACGGCCAGGTTCACAGAAGCAGACCCGGAAGCGACCGGCACGGCGCCAAGGTCTGTCACTACACCGGCGGCATCGGTGAACACCGCCGCCAGGGAGGTGTTGGCCGGGCTGCCCAGCGACGTCAGGTCCAGCTTGGAAACCGTCAGCGTAACGGGTTCGCCCGGGTTGACCTTTGCGGGAGTGCTGTTGGTGACGGCCACGGAGCGGCGGGCGAAGTCCGGCGATACCGGACTGCTCTCCTGCAGGTAGCTGATCCACGCGTCCCGGTCCACCAGCCCGGAGTCACGGGTGTTGGCGCCTTCGGTAAAGACCCGGAAGTTGTCCCCACCGGTGGCCAGGAAGCTGAACGTGCCCACCCGGTAGGACTTCGCCGGGTCAAGCAGTTCCCCGTTGACCCGGACCGAAGTGATGCGGTCACCGGCAGCGCGGGCGGCGTCGAAGGTGTAGTTCACGTTCTTCGACAGGCCCAGCTGGATGTAGGCGCGGCTGGGAACCGTGCCGTCCGCGTTGGTCTGCCACTGTTGTTCCAGCAACGTCTTGAACTGGGCACCGGTCAGGGAAGTGGTCCACAGGTTGTTCACGAACGGCAGTACCGCGTTGGCCTCGGCGTAGGTGATGGTGCCGTCCGGGGCGTAGTAGAGCTCGTTCCGCAGTCCGCCGGCGTTGACCACGCCGATTTCCGCGCCGCCCAGTCCGGCCGGCTGCAGGGAAGCAAGCAGCGAGTCGGCCACGAGGTTGCCGAGGGTGGACTCGCTCGAGCGGTCGTCCCGCTTTGGCGCGCCGGTGGCGTCAGTCCTGAACGCCGTGGTGATGTCAGCGGTGACGGAACCGACCCGCTCGTTGCCGATCACGGCAGCGTCGGCCAGGGCTTTCTGGACAATGACGTCGACGGCGGCGACCCGCGGGTAGGCGGCGGCGATCAGGCCGGCGGCGGGATCGGTGGTCCGCCTGACGTTGCTGCCCTTGGACGCCGTCACCCCTTTGGTGGCGGTGTCTACTGTCAGCTGGATGTGGCCCACGTTCTCGCCGTAGTTGCCGGTCTGCACGATGGGACGTGTCTTGCCCTCGACGCCAGGAACGGGGGCGTCCCAGGCGTATTCCTTGTGCGTGTGGCCGGTGAAGATCGCATCCACGTCGGCGGACGTTTCGGTGACCAGCTTGGCGAAGGGGCCGCCCGCTGCCACTTCCTCGGCCAAGGTTGAACCTTCCACCACACCCGAGCCGGCGCCGTCGTGGTTTTCCACGATGATGACGTCGGCCAGGTTCTCCGCGGTGATCCTGGCGGCTGCCCGGTTGATGGCATCCACCGGGTCCCCGAACTCAAGGTCTGCGATGCCGGCCGGGGTCACCAGGGAGGGGACCTCCTGGGTGACGGTGCCGATGACGGCCACCTTGATGCCGTTCATGTCCAGCACGGTGAACTCCGGCAACACCGGCTCAGTGGTGCCCTTGCGGTAAACGTTGGCGCCAAGGTAGGGGAACTTCGCATTAGCGCCGCCGGCGATGACGCGCTCGCGCAGGTCCGCCCATCCGCCGTCGAACTCGTGGTTGCCCACGGCCGATGCCTGCAGCTCCAGGGCATTCAGCACGTCGATGGTGGGCTGGTCCTTGGCCACAGCGGAGGCGAACAGCGACGCACCGATGTTGTCTCCGGCGGAGAGGAACGCCGTGGCGCCAGGGGCGGCAGCGGCGCGGAGCTTCTCGATGGTTCCGGCGAACTGGACGGTGTTGGCGTCGATCCTGCCGTGGAAGTCGTTGATCCCCAGGAAGTTCAGGTCGACGGTGGCAGGAGTGGAACCCAGGTCCAGGCCCACCACCACTGGATCGTGGTCACTGGCACGGAACGGGTCCGGGGCGTAGTAGTTGGTGATGTTGCGGACAAGTGGCCCGGACCCGGCTCCTGGTCAAGTGGGTATTTCCGGCACATCACAACAGAGCTGAATGAACGCAAAGTGGCTAGGGCGTGCATTCGGCGGGACGTCCCCCAGCGGAACGGACCGCCCACCGGCCTGGAGCCCCCGTAGCCTGGTTCCGGTGATGCTGCTGGTGGTTTATGGCACGGTGGAGGGCAAAAGCAAGGGCCCCTGCCGGCCAGCGGGCTGGCGGACAGGGGCCCTCTTTGCGGAAGGTAAGAGATTCGAACTCTTGGTACGGGGTTACCGCACACTGGTTTTCAAGACCAGCTCCTTCGGCCGCTCGGACAACCTTCCTCAGCTAGTAGTGTTTCATAGGCGCTTGCCTGCAACAAAACAGAGCCTGGAAGGTGTCCGGTGCACACTGGTTGCAGCCAGTATTGAGTCAGAAACGGAAGTGGTCCATGAAAGCCGTCTTTATTTCGGAACCGGGCGGCCCGGAGGTCCTGGAGGTCCGCGAAGCCGATGCCCCGGTGCCCGGCCCCGGCGAGGTGCTCATCGACGTGGTTGCCGCAGGCCTGAACCGTGCCGACGTGCAGCAGCGGCGGGGTTTCTACCCGCCGCCGCCGGGCGCGTCCGAGATTCCCGGGCTCGAGGTGTCCGGCAGGATCGCCGGGTTCGGGCCGGGGGTGACCAAGGCTTTCTCCGTGGGCGACAAGGTGGTGGCGCTGCTGGCGGGAGGCGGCTACGCCCAGCAGGTGGCGGTCCGGGCCGAACAGGTCCTGCGGGTGCCCGAGGGGGTGGACCTGGTGACGGCGGCGTCGCTGCCGGAGGTTGCGGCTACGGTCTACTCCAACCTGATCATGACGGCCCAGCTCCAGCCGGGGGAGACTGTACTCATCCACGGCGCCACCGGCGGGATCGGCACCATGGCCATCCAGCTGGCAAAGGCCTTCGGGGCGCGGGTGGCCACGACGGCCGGCACGGATGAAAAGGTGAGCACGGCGAAGGCCTTCCTGGGCGCGGATATCGCCATCAACTATGCGGAGGAAGATTTCCCCGAAAGCCTCCGCCGGCAAAACGGCGGAAAAGGCGCGGACGTCATCCTCGACGTCGTGGGGGCCAAGTACCTGTCGCAGAACGTGGACGCGCTGGCGGACTACGGGCGCCTCGTGGTCATAGGGCTCCAGGGCGGCACCAAGGGGGAGCTGGACCTGGGCCAGCTGCTGAAGAAGCGTGCAGCCGTGGTGGCCACGGCACTTCGGCCCCGCCCGGTGGAGGAGAAGGGCGCCATCATGAATGCGGTCAGGGAAGCGGTGTGGCCGCTGCTCGGCGACGGCCGGATCAGGCCGCTCGTGGCCAAGACCTTCCCGCTGGACCAGGTCCAGGCGGCCCACCGGTACTTCGACAGCGGCGACCATGTAGGCAAAATCCTGCTGCTTATGTAGCGGGATACATACTCAGTATTGTTTTGCGCGCGGACTGCGGCTAGGCTTCCCGTATACGCGGTATGCACGGGTCTTGGGGGTTCGTGCATACCGCTGCTACCAGCCAGAAGGAGCAGCATGTCCATCCGTCACAGCCTCCTCGCCCTGCTGCAGGACCGGCCGCGCTACGGCTATCAGCTCAGGGTCGAGTTCGAGAACCGGACCGGGTCCACCTGGCCCCTCAACATCGGGCAGGTCTACACCACCCTGGACCGGCTGGAGCGGGACGGCCTGGTGGCAAAGGACGGCGACGACGGCGAGGGCCACGTGGTGTACAGCATCACCGCCGAAGGCATGGCGGAAGTGCAGAGCTGGTTCGCCGCTCCCGTGGTGCGCACCAATCCGCCGCGGAACGAACTCGCCATCAAGCTGGCGCTTGCCGTGACGCTGCCGGGCGTAGACGTCCAGGCCATCATCCAGGCCCAGCGTGTGGCTTCCATCCGCGCCCTGCAGGATTACACCAAGGCCCGCCGGGATACGGCGGGCAGCCAGCGCAGCGGTGACACAGCCTGGCTCCTGGTCCTCGATTCCCTCATCTTCCAAACGGAAGCGGAGGTCCGCTGGCTGGACCTCTGCGAGGCAAGGATGGTCCAGCTGGCCGCCGCCACTGCCGCACGCAAGACGTCCAACGGGGTCACGGAAGACGCCGCCCCGCTCAACGCGGACAGCCGCCGGTGAGCGTCCGGGGGCCGCAGCAGGTCCTGGAGCTTGCAAAGGTCAGCAGGACCTTCGGGGAGGGCGCGACGGCGGTCGCCGCACTCCGGGACGTGAACCTCACCATCGGCGCGGGGGAGTTCGTGGCCGTCATGGGGCCGTCGGGGTCCGGAAAGTCATCGCTGCTCGCGCTGGCCGGCGGACTGGACAGGCCGACGTCGGGCGGCGTCTTTGTGGAATCAACCCCCCTTGCCGGGCTGGGGCTGAACGAACTGGCCCGGCTGCGGCGGCGTGCCGTGGGGTACGTCTTCCAGGACTTCAACCTCGTCCCCACCCTTACCGCCGCAGAAAATGTTGCCCTGCCGCTGGAACTGGACGGAACCGCATTCAAGAAAGCCCGCCGGCAGGCGGCTGACGCCCTCCGCCAGGTAGGGATACCGGAACTGGCGGACCGGTTCATGGACCAGATGTCCGGCGGGCAGCAGCAGCGGGTGGCCATTGCGCGCGCGGTGGTGGGGCAGCGGCGCCTGATCCTGGCGGACGAGCCAACAGGCGCCCTTGACTCGACCACGGGCCAGGGCGTCATGGAGGTGCTGCGCTCGCGGGCAGATGCAGGGGCGGCCGTCATGCTGGTCACCCACGAGGCCCGGCATGCCGCCTGGGCGGACCGGGTGGTGTTCCTCCGCGACGGGCGAATAGTGGACCAGGCCACCGCCATGCACGATCCCACCATGCTCCTGGCGCAGGCCGGCCTCTGATGCCGCTTGACCTTACTCCGGCTCCTCGCGGCCGCCGGAGCAGTTTCCGTGTTGCCCTGCGGATGGCCCGCCGCGACATCCGTCGCCACCGGCGCCGGTCGTTCCTGATCGTCCTGCTGATCATGCTGCCAGTGGCTGGGATGACCGGAGCGGCCACCCTGTACCAAAGCTCGCTGAGGACGCCGGAGGAGATTGTCCGGTTCGAGCTGGGCAATGCGCAGGCCCGGTTCGTCGCCCTGCCGGTGGTGAACGCGCAGACGCTCCAGGACCCGCAGAACGATTCGGTGGCGGCCTCCAGTCCCGGGAACGTGGATCCTGATTTCATTGCCACGCCCCCTGAGGAAGTCCTTCCGGAAGGCTACGAGGTACTGCCGTTGCGCCAGCTGCAGCTCACCACGCGCCTCGGGGAAGCGCTGGTGTCAGTGAACGGCGTCCACGTGGACGCGCTGCACCCCGCCTTCACCGGCAAGTTCACGCTCCTTGACGGCCGGGCTCCGGAATCCACCAGGGAAGTCCTCGTCTCGCGCGGACTGCTGGTACGGTTCGGCCTGGACTTCGGCGAGGAATTTACGACGTCGGCAGGAACGTTCGTGCCGGTGGGCACCCTCCGTGACGCGGACGCCTCCGACAACAACAGCTTCCTCTATGTCCAGCCCGGGCAGGTGCCGGCAGCGGTCCTCGCGGACGAACGGACCCACTCCGTGTCCTACTACCTGGTGGGGCAGGAACCGATCGGCTGGCAGCAGGTCCGGGAGGCCAACAGCCGGGGTGTGGGGGTGCTCTCGCGCAGCGTTGTGCTGGACCCGCCACCGCAGGAGCAGCGGGTGGTCCCGGGTGCCCAGGTATGGGACACGTCCGCTGAGATCTGGACTGTCTACGGCACCTTCGGCCTCCTGGGAGCCCTGGCCCTGTTGGAGGTGGGCCTGCTCGCCGGCGCTGCCTTCGCCGTGGGAGCCAAGAGGCAGGTGCGGGAACTGGCGCTGCTGGCCGCCTCCGGCGCGGAAGCTCCCACTGTCCGTTCGGTGGTCACGGCGGGAGGCCTGTGGCTGGGTTCCATTGCTGTTGTGGCCGGAGCCGCCCTGGGATTCGGCGGCGCGGCTGCAGCCGTGCTTTGGGTGCGGGCCGCAGGCTCGCCCCGGCTGGCAGGAGTGCACGCGGATCCCTTGCTGACGTCCGTTGCAATGGCTATGGGGCTTTCCGCGTGCATCCTTGCGGCACTGGCCCCGGCCAACCTGGTTGCCCGCCAGGCGCTGGTCGGCGCCCTCAAAGCCGGCCGCGCTCCCGCCGGAAACGGAAGGCGGTCCAGCATCGTGGGCGCCGTGCTCCTGGCTGCGGCGGCGGGGCTGCTGGCTGCCGGCTGGCTGCTGGGGCAGTCCGTGAAGGACCCTGACCGCCAGGCGGAGCAACTGCCCTTGGTGGCCGGGCTGCTGATTGGCGGAGCGGTGCTGGCTGTTGCGGGACTCGTGCTGCTGACCGGTTGGCTGGTTGGCCTGCTGACCTCGCGGACACACTGGCTTTCCCTGCCCCTGAGGATGGCCGCCCGCGACTCCGCCCGGAACCGTGGCCGGACGGTCCCTGCGGTGGCCGCGGTGCTTGCTGCCGCAACGCTGGCAAGCGCCGGCCTGGTACTGGCCGCCAGCCAGCAGGCGGCGATGCGGGAAAACCACTGGTGGAGCGCGCTGGAAAACCAGGTCCGCCTGCCCCTGGAGGTGGACGCCCCGTTCCTTGCGGACGGCGGCAGGCAACCCTCGGTTGCAGTGGATCCGGCTGAACTTTCCTCCCGGGTCGGGCAGGCGGTGGACGCTGTTGCCTGGACGAAAACCATCACTGCGCCGGGATCGATTGACTGCGACTTTGGCCCTGACGTGGATATGTCGGTTCCCGTCCGGACTGAGGATTCGAACTGCATGATGTATTCCCTTGCGGTGCCGGCGGAGCATCAGTGTCCGATGACGCCGCAGCGAAGGATGGTGGACCCGAGAGACTGGCGCTGCCGCGGGTCGATGATCCGTGAATCCGTTTCGCCGCGGGGCATCGTGGTGGGAGGCGAAGAGGAGATCCGGTTGTTGCTGGGCACGGATGCGGGGGCTGACGCCCTCGGGGTGCTGGATGCCGGCGGCATGGTGGTGACCAATCCGGTCTTCGTCCGGGAGGGGAAAGCCACGCTGCTGGGACAGGACGTCCGCACGCAGCTGCGGTCGCCGTCGGACGGTTCCATGGTCCACGAAACGGTTACCAGCACCGCCTTGCCCGCCATTGCGGTCGAACCCCTGGAGGCGGTGCCCTACTACGGCGTCGTATCCCCGCAGACCGCTGAACGCCTGGACCTCCGTGCGGAACCTGCCGAGCTCCTGGTCCAGCTGGACCGGCGCCCGTCAGCGGCCGAGACTGATGCGGCGGCGGCGGCAGTGGCAGGTGTCTATCAACAGCCCGGAGCCGGGTTCTGGGTGGAACCGGGGGTCTCCCGGGAGGACCAGTGGATGTTCTGGCTGATCGTTGCGGCCAGCGCGCTGATAACGCTGAGTGCAGCCGGCATCACTACCGGCCTGGCACTGGCTGACGCGCGCAATGACCACGTGACCCTGGCCGGCGTCGGAGCCTCGCCCCGTCTCCGTAAGGCGCTCGCGGCGGCGCAGGCACTTTTCACCTCCGGCCTGGGCGCCGCGCTCGGAACCATCGCGGGGGCCGTTCCTGCCGTGCTCATCGCAGCCTCCACGGAGATGCGGACAGCGGTGGAGGTCCCGTGGCTTCAGCTGCTGGCACTGATGCTCGCCGTTCCCGCAATGGGCTCGGCACTGGCATGGCTGTTCACCCGGGCGGCCCTTCCGGCGTCACGGCGGGGGTTGGGGGCGTAGCCGGCGGGGAACGGCGGCGGCCAACGTTCGGCGCCCGGGGGCTGCCGTTCAGCGCACCGTCATGCCCGGGTGGACGAGACCCATCCCCATCACCGAGCGGCATTGATAAGGTGCCTTAGTAAGTGGAGGCTCGCACCCATCTCAAGGAGGAGACATGGCCGAAACGCCTGACAACCGGAATGGTTCGGCGCGGAGGGAGGGCACGGTCTCCACGGACACCGCCCTTCCCGCCGCTGCTGTGGACGAGAACGTCCGCGAGGCGGAAGAACGGAAGTGGACGCCGCGGAAGATTGCGCTGTGGGCCGCGATTGCCCTGCTGGGCGGTGTGGCGTGGTTCATGCTCGCGATCATCCGTGGGGAAACGGTCAACGCCATCTGGTTCGTCTTCGCATCGGTCTGCACGTACCTGATTGCCTACCGCTTCTATTCGAAGGTGATCGAACGCTACATCACCAGGCCGGATGACCGCAGGGCCACCCCCGCCGAGTACAAGGCGGACGGCAAGGACTATGTCCGGACGGACCGCAACGTCCTGTTCGGCCACCACTTCGCAGCAATCGCCGGTGCAGGCCCGCTGGTAGGTCCCGTGCTGGCGGCCCAAATGGGCTACCTGCCGGGCACCATCTGGATCATTATCGGCGTCGTGCTGGCCGGCGCGGTCCAGGACTACCTGGTCATGTTCTTCTCCATGCGCCGGGGCGGCCGTTCGCTGGGCCAGATGGCCCGGGAGGAGCTTGGCGTGGTCGGCGGTACTGCGGCCCTTATCGCCACGCTCCTGATCATGGTGATCATCGTTGCCATCCTGGCGCTCGTCGTCGTCAACGCCCTGGGTGAAAGCCCGTGGGGTGTCTTCTCCGTGGGCATGACCATCCCCATCGCCTTGTTCATGGGCGTGTACCTCCGCTACCTGCGGCCCGGGAAGATCATGGAGGTCTCCATCATCGGGTTC
Source organism: Arthrobacter sp. Y3221157 (assembly GCF_059089865.1). NCBI lineage: Bacteria > Bacillati > Actinomycetota > Actinomycetes > Micrococcales > Micrococcaceae > Arthrobacter > Arthrobacter sp. Y3221157. The sequence goes on along the minus strand of NZ_JBNHFD010000023.1, from coordinate 13,097 downwards.
GTGCTGCTGATGGCGGCCATCATCGGCGGCGGCATCGTGGCCGAAACCTCCTGGGGCGCCGAGATCTTCACCCTGGACAGGGTGACCATCGCCTGGGGCATCATCATCTACGGTTTCATCGCCGCGATCCTGCCGGTTTGGCTGCTCCTGGCACCGCGTGACTACCTGTCGACCTTCATGAAGATCGGCGTGATTGTGATGCTGGCGGTGGCCATCATCGCGGTCCGGCCGGAGATCTCCGTGCCGGCGTTCAGCGAGTTTGCCAGCCGGGACAACGGTCCCGTGTTCCCGGGGGCGCTGTTTCCGTTCCTGTTCGTCACCATCGCCTGCGGGGCGTTGTCAGGCTTCCACGCCCTGATCTCCTCCGGCACCACCCCCAAACTGGTGGAGAAGGAACGCCAGACCCGCTTCATCGGCTACGGCGGCATGCTGATGGAGTCCTTCGTGGCCATCATGGCCCTGGTCGCCGCGATCTCCATTGACCGCGGCCTGTACTTCGCCATGAACTCCCCGGCGGCGCTGACCGGCGGGACGGTGGAAACAGCTGCCACATGGGTCAACAGCCTTGGCCTGACCGGTGTGAACATCAGCCCGGAGCTGCTGTCCCAGACGGCCGCCAACGTGGGTGAGGAAAGCATCGTCTCGCGCACCGGCGGTGCGCCCACGCTGGCCTTGGGCCTGGCCCACATCATGCAGCAGTTCATCGGCGGGACGGCCATGATGGCGTTCTGGTACCACTTCGCCATCATGTTTGAAGCCCTGTTCATCCTCACGGCCGTGGACGCCGGCACTCGCGTGGCCCGCTTCATGCTGCAGGACTCCATCGGCAACTTCGTGCCCAAGTTCAAGCAGCACTCCTGGCGGCCCGGTGCCTGGCTTTGCACCGCCATAATGGTGGGCGCCTGGGGCGCGGTACTGCTGATGGGCGTGACAGACCCGCTGGGTGGCATCAACACACTGTTCCCGCTGTTCGGCATCGCCAACCAGCTGCTGGCAGCCATTGCCCTGTCCGTGTGCCTGGCCATCGCCGCCAAGCGCGGGACCTTCAAGTACCTGTGGATCGTGGCCCTGCCGCTGGCCTTCGCTGCGGTGGTCACCATCACCGCGAGCTACCAGAAGATCTTCTCGCCGACGCCGGCGGTGGGCTACTTCGCCAACAACGCCGCATTCAGCAAAGCCCTTGCCGAAGGCAAGACCGAGTTCGGGTCCGCCAAGACCGTTGCGGCCATGGAGGCTGTAGTCCGCAATACTGCCATCCAGGGCTGGCTGTCGGTGATCTTCGTGGTGCTGAGCATCATCGTGATCGCCACCGCCGTGCTGGCCACCATCAGGGCTTTCCGGCACCACGCGGCCGGCACACCCGTTACGGATACCGAGGACCCTGCCCGGCCGTCGCGGGTGTTCGCTCCGGCCGGGCTTATCCCCACTCCTGCGGAACGGCAGCTGCTGGCCGAGTGGGAACAGGTACCGGCTGAACTCCGGTTCGAACGGGCAGGGCATCACTGATGAGCGCGGGACTGGTTGCGCTGTCCAGCGGTTTCAGGGGGTTCGCCCGTTACCTGGGCGGCCTCCTGGGTGCCGACGCGTACACGAAATACCTGGAACACCACCGGGCCGCCGGGCACCAGGAACCGCGCCTTACCGAGCGGGAGTTCTGGCGCGACAGGACCGACCGGCAGGACGCAAACCCGCAGGGCAGGTGCTGCTGATTGAGCCTGCAGCGTACAAGCGTGTCAGGTGGGTTCATCGACTGGACCCCGGGCGGATCGCTCATGAGAGTATGAACGCATGAGCGATCCGAACGACACTCAGGCAGCTGAGGACCTCCCCGTAGAAGGCACGCCCGTTGATGACAGCCAGGCGCCGGTACCGGCACAACCGGTCCAACCGAACGGCGCCAAGAAGGGCAGCAACCTGCAGGACCTGGTTGACGAGCCGGCTAAGGTGATGCGGATCGGCACCATGATCCGGCAGTTGCTCGAAGAGGTGAAGTCCGCCCCGCTCGACGACGCCGCCCGCGGCAGGCTCGCCGAGATACACGAGCGCTCCATCAAGGAACTCGAAGACGGCCTGGCCCCCGAACTCGTGGAGGAACTGGACCGGATCAGCCTTCCCTTTTCGGACGAGGCCACGCCCTCCGACGCCGAGCTCCGGATTGCGCAGGCCCAGCTGGTGGGCTGGCTTGAAGGTCTGTTCCACGGCATCCAGACCGCCATCGCGGCGCAGCATGCTGCCCGCGAGCATGCGGCGGCGCAGGTGCAGCTGCGCCAGCTTCCGCCGGGGACCATGATCGCGCCGGGCGTGGTGATCGGCGAAAACGGTGAGCCGCAGCGGGCCTCAGCCGGGCAGCGGCCCGGAGTCCCCGCCCAGCAGGGCAAGCGCGAAGACCCGGACCACGGTCCCGGACAGTACCTGTAGGTTGCGCTTGGGCTTTCTCAGCGCTGCCAGGCAGGGGCGCAAGGACGATGCGGAACTGGGGAAGGGGTTGTGGCGCCGCGCGCACGACCGCTTCCATCGGGGACTGGACCGCTTCCACCAGGTGCTGGAAGGCGTGGAGAACGACCAGCTGTACGGGGAGCTGGTGGAGATCGCCAACGAGCTGGCGGCCCTCCTGGAACGGGTGCGGGCCGTCTGCGTGGAAGCGCAGCGGCTCTCACCCAGCGAGGGCCTGGACATCCCAGTGGCCCTGTCCGGCGTGCACCGCGCCTTGTCCAAGGCTGGGAACTCGCTTGCCACCACTGCCGAGGCGGCCGCTATGCTGCGGCTCGCCGTCGGGCCTGTGCCCGTTGGGGCCGCCTCCGTGCGGCGCCGTGCCGAGGCCGTCTTCCAGCAGGTGGCCGACGCCGAGCGGCACCTCCACGAGGCAGCCTCCTAACTGCAGGGGCCGGATTATTCCTGGTTAAGCGCGTGGCTTAGTCAGGCCCAAAACGGGCTGGAGGCCGGGCGCGTTTGGCAGGATGAATGAATGACTCTTTCACCTACCTTGACTTTTAATGACGGAAACACGATCCCCCAGCTTGGCTACGGCGTGTGGCAGGTTGAGGACGGCGTGGCGGAGAAGGTAGTCCGCCAGGCATTTGAGGCGGGCTTCCGCCACATTGACACGGCAAAGGTCTACGGCAACGAGGCAGGCGTGGGGCGCGCTATCGCCAGCTCCGGACTGTCCCCCGAACAGCTCTTCATCACCACGAAATTGTGGAACTCGGACCAGGGGTACGAGTCCACGCTGGCAGCCTTCGAAGAGTCGATGGACCGGCTGGGCCTGGAGACGCTGGACCTGTACCTGATCCACTGGATGCAGCCCAAGCAGGATAAGTACGTGGAAACCTGGAAGGCGCTGATCGAGCTCCAGAAGCGCGGCCGCGTAAAGTCCATCGGCGTTTCCAACTTCACGGTGGAAGGCCTGCAGCGGCTGATTGACGAGACCGGTGTGGTCCCTGCCATCCACCAGATCGAGCTCCACCCCTACTTCAGCCAGCGTGAGCTGCGGGAGTTTGGCGCGTCCAAGGGCATCCTGACCCAGGCCTGGTCTCCACTGGGCCAGGGCGGCGAGCTGCTTGAGGATGCAACCGTGGCGGCCATCGCTGCCAAGCACCAGGCAACCCCCGCGCAGGTCGTCATCGCCTGGCACCTCGCCATCGGCAACGTGGTGATTCCCAAGTCCGTCACGGAATCCCGGATCCGCGAGAACTTCGCCGCGCTCGAGGTGTCCCTGGACGCGGAGGATGTCGAGGCCATCAACGCCCTGGACCGCGCCGCCTCGGGCGAAGGCCGAATCGGGCCGGACCCGGCAGTCTCCGACTTCGCCTAAGCCGGACCTGACCGCTTAATGGCGGTACCGGACCCGCGCTGCCCTGGTTTTGCAGGGCAGCGCGGGTTCCTGCTTTAAGGCGGAGGCGGAATCAGGCGGCGAGGCGGACCTGCTGGACGGTGACCTCGTCAATCACGGCCCAGCCGTCTTCACTGCTGCAGTACTTGTTGGCGAAGCGCTGGGCCTCGGCCAGGGTGTCGAAGATTTCGGCTCGCGACCGGCCGCAGTCAGCGTCGAAGTACGTGACGTGAAATTCCTGAACGGTGTGGTTTTCCATGAATCCAGTCTGCAACCGGGGTCTGACAATCTCCGGAACCAGCCCCGCGTGTTGCTTAGAGACGTAGGGCCTAAGTGTTCGAAGGGCCTAGGTAGTCTCCTCAGGTATGCCTCCTCAGGCCACTCCGCCTGAGGCGCTCCTGGTTCCCGGTTGCCAGCCCAGCCAGGTAATTGCTTCCTCAGCGATGGGGGCTGGCACCGTATGCGGGCCGGGGAATTCCCTGTAGGTCACGTCGTAGCCCTCACGCTTAAGAAGGGGCACCACACTGCGGCTGGTGCGGTTGATAGGCAGGACGCTGTCAGTCTCTCCATGGGAAATGAAAATACGGGGCCGGCCGACCCGGGGTGCGGGAGGGATAAAACCGGGGGAAAAGGCGATGATGGCGGAAAACAGGTTCCCGTTTGCAAGGCCCAAACCCAGCGCATACGAGGCGCCGTCCGAGAAGCCCCCGACAGCTATGCGGCTTTGGTCCACGAAGGCCATGTGGAAGAGCCGCTCCAATGTCTGGTTGATCAGGTGCACGTCAGGCCCGAAGCCGCCGCGGATGCCGTCCCAGGTGGTTCCCTGCGAGGAGGGCGCGGCCATGATCATCCTGTGCGTCTCCGCAAATGATGAAAGCAGGGCGAGTCCTCCTGCCGCATTCCCTCCCGCGCCGTGCAGCAAAAGAATAAGTGGGGCCGGCACGCCGGCCTCCAGTCCTGGTGGCAGGAAGAGCAGTGCGTCCCCCAGGGATTCCAGACGCAGCGGATGCTGGCCCGGGACAGGGGCGGAGGAGGGCTCGCCCCCGGGTCTCGCCAGCAGTACGGCGAGGTTTGGCTGTGTTCCCGGACGATGCATGTCTGCTCCCGAACAGGCGGCCGGTGCGGCAGTTGCTGCGGGGGCTCCGCACAAACCGTCCCAGGCCCCGCCGTCGACCGCGACTTGCTTTCCGACAATAAGGATGACTCCGGCGCGGAAACGATCACCAGACCAGCTGTCCGGCGCTTCGCCTGCCAGCAGTGGAGGAGCCGGCCGCGGCTGGGGGAGGCGTCCGCGGTCTCAGACGGACGCCCTCGTCGCCGGCTCCACCCACTACGTTACGGTCCAGGCGCGTCCGGCACCCGAGTAATCAGTACGCGATTCCGTCAGCGGGGTGCACCTGCCCCAAGGCGGGCCCCAGCCAGCAGGCTACGATCCTGCTTCAGGCATGTACGCGTCCCGGCGAGTACCTGCGGCTGCCAGCTCCCGCTTCCCGGGGCAGCATGAAGGCCAGGACCGCAATGACGATTCCAATGGCCCCCACGAGCGGGTGCATCACAGGGTGGAAGACCTGCATCCAGAGCAGCTGCACGAGGATCCACGCCACCAAACCGAGCCCGGAGAAAACTGCCAGCGGGCGCGCGTAGCGCCACCGGACCAGCACTGCGGCGGCGGCGAGCAGCTCTCCTGCTCCCGGCAGAAGGAGCAGTGCGATGCCCGGCACTGTCCAGTCAGTGAATGGGGTGCGCTGCAACCAGTCCTGCTGCAGTTCCATGGTGCCGGCCAGCATGAGCCAGCCTCCCACGACGGCGAAACATCCCACAAGCAGCTGCAGGGCGACCAGTGGTGCCCTAAATTTCATGCTCCCTCCAAAAGTACGGTGTCCAAGCGGGCACCTTTCCACACTCCCAGCTCACAGCATGTAGTGGCAGGGGCAAAGGTCCCCAGTGGACCTGACCGACGGGACAAGGAATCCCGCGGCGACGCCTCCTAGCTGCTCAGCCGGAGGACACGTTCCCGGGCGAGCATCACGGTCCGGCCTGCCTTGTCCGCCTCCCGCAAGGCCTGTTTCGCCTCCGCCGCAGTGGCCGCAAGCTGCTTGCGGGCACGGTCCAGTTGCTCCTCCGCAGCCTTCAACCTGTCGCGGAGTTCGGCGGCCTCCTGAACCAGGGCGTCTATTTGGGAACGGGTCTCCTCCACCTGCTCCTGCAGCTCCTCAGCCAGGCCGCTCGTCCTCGTTTCTTCCGCCTGCGCTTCGGCGAGGGCGGCCTTTGCCTTTTCAAGCGCGGGCGGCGAGGCGGGCCGGGGAGTCTGGCGGACCGCCTCAAGCCTTGGCTTGGTGACCTTTGGCCGGGAGGTGCGCTCCGGCGTCGTACGTTCCTTCTTGGCCGGTACGGACGCCAGTGCCGGCTTGCGGGCTGCGGAAGCCGAAGGTGCAGGCAGGGCGCCGGGTACCGCCACCGTTCCCTCCAACTCCGCGGCGCTGACCCCGTCCGCCGAGAGGGTCTTCAGGAGCCGCCCGCTGCGGACGGCCTCCGCTGCGCCTTCGTCCGCCGTCAGGGCACGGAGCGTTTCCTCCACGTCGGCGGCTATGGTGTCGCTGATGGCGCGGCCCTGCTGCTGGACGACGGACCGGGCAGTGTCGACGGCGGAGGCCAGCATGGTGCGGCGTTCGCGTCCCAGTTCCCGGAGGGACGGTGCGTCGAGCGACGCCTGCGCGTCCCGCATCCGGGAACCGAGTTCGGCCAGTCCCGCCAGTACGTCCGGCTCGTGCAGGGCGAGCATGTTGACCGCCCAGGCAGCCACGGAGGGCTTGGGCAGTCCCTTGACCGCCGCAGCGAGCTCCTTGTCCGTCCCGGCAGCCTCCTTTGCCGCGGCTGTGCGTGCCGCCACGAAATCCTCGAGCGGCACGGCGTAGAGCTCGTTCGCGATGTCCGCCAGGGCCTGCTCATCCATGTCCGCCATCTTAGGCGGGGGATACCGGCAGTCCGGACACAAATGGGGGAGCCGCCCACAGACCCGGGAGAAGATGGGGTGGAGGAGCCGGCGACGGCTGGGGGAGGCGTACGTGGTCTCAGACGTAAGCCTTCGTCGCCGGCTCCGTTCAACACTTTAGGTGCGCGCACCCGGCGGGCGCCCGAGTATCCGGTACCTGATTCAGGGCGGGCCAATACGTGCCCACTGTTGCAGGAACGGGCTGAACAGCTGACCCGCCGGCGGCTGCGGCGTGCTTGACTGGAATGGTGATCAGAAAGGCGCGCCTGGAGGACGTTGGGCGCCTGCGGGATATCGAGACCGCCGCGGGCGAGGCCTTCCGCATCCTCGGAATGCACGCGGTGGCGGAGGATCCTCCGCCCAGCGTTCAGGAGCTCAGCCGCTATATATCTTCCGGGACTTGCTGGGTCAGCACGGCTGGGGAGCAGAAGGCTGTCGCCTACATCCTGGTCGACCAGGTTGACGGCAATGTCCACATCGCCCAGGTGACGGTGCACCCCCAGTATGCTCGCTTGGGCATCGGCAGGGCCCTGATCGACGAAGTTGCCTCTTGGGCGGCCCCGCAAGGGTTCAGGGCGCTGACCCTGACAACGTTCCGGGACGTCCCCTGGAACCGGCCCTACTACCAGCGGCTGGGCTTCGCCGTCGTGCCCCAGCGGCTGTGGCCGGCGGGAATCCGACGGTTGGTTTTGGCGGAAGCTGCGGACGGCCTGGCTGCATGGCCTCGCGTGGGGATGAGGAGGGCCCTGGGGGAGCAGGAAAAATGATCGTCCTGGAAGTCAGGGGCCGTCTTCCGCTGACCTGCTCGGCTTGTAGTGAGGGGAGGCTAACACGCCCGCCGGCGCTGGCTGGCGCTTGCCGCTTAACCAGCGAAAAACCCCGGAAACCCCTAGATTTAGGGGCTGTCCGGGGTTTATCCCGAGCTTCCTATCAGAATCGAACTGATGACCTTTTCATTACGAGTGAAACGCTCTACCGACTGAGCTAAGGAAGCGCGCATGAGGTTTCCGGCGGAACCGGGTCCCTCATGCAAGAGTCAACTGTAATAGAGTCCCCGCGCCCGGGTCAAAATGGCGCGGGGGCGGCAGTTGAGGTGCTCAGCACACGGTGTTGTCGGCAGGCACCTGACCGCTCACCAGGTACCTGTCCACGGGATCCTCCAGGCAGCTGTTGGCCCGACCATAGGCCGTGTGCCCCTCACCCTCCCAGGTCAGCAGCGTGGCATTTCCCAGCTGCTTCCGCAGCGATGACGCCCATTCAACAGGGGTGGCGGGGTCGCCCGTAGTGCCGATCACCACGATGGGCGATTCACCGGTGTACTCAACCGGGGCGGGAGTCCGGACGTTCTCGTGCGGCCAGTCCTGGCAGCTGGTCCCGCCGTAGGCGAAGAAGTATCCGAGCGTGGGTGACTCCTGCATCAGGCGCTGTTGTTCGGCGCGCATGGCTGCCGGGTCGGACTCCATGGGGTAGTCGAGGCAGTTGATCGCGTTGAAGGCGAACGTCGAGTTGGATGTGTACGAGCCATTGGATGAACGGTCCGCGCCGAGGTCCGCGAGGCGCAGCATCAGGCTCACGTCCCCTGCCATCGCCGCCTCGAGTGCCTGGGTCAGGGCCGGCCAGCTCTGGTCGTTGTAGAGCGGTGTGATCAGGCCGCTCACTAGCATCGTTGCGTTGACCACGCGGCCGTCCTTGGCGGTGCGCGGCGTCTCCTTGACTGCCGCGATAAGTTCGCGGATCTGCTCCACACCGGAATCCACGTCTCCGTTTAGCGGGCAGCTGTCCTGCTGCTGGCAGCTGGCAACGTAGGCCCGGATGGCCTTCTCGAAGGCGCGGGCCTGTCCGCTGGTCACCTCCTCATAGCTGATGGAGGGATCGAGGGCGCCGTCCAGCACCATCCGCCCCACATTGTCCGGGAAAAGGGATGCGTAGGTGGAACCCAGGAACGTGCCGTAGGAGTAGCCCAGGTAGTTCAGCTTGGTGTCATTGACCACGGCGCGGAGGATGTCCAGGTCCTTCGCGGCGCTCTGCGTGTCGATATGTGCCAGGACCTCGCCGGTCTTCTCGGCGCACTGGTCCGCGATCGCCTTGTTGTCGGCCCGTGCAGATGCCAGGCCGGCATCCGTTTCCAGGTTGTAGATCTTGGCCCTTGCGGCATCCCGCTCGGCATCAGTCAGGCAGTTGACGGGTGCCGAGCGCTTCACTCCGCGGGGATCGAAGCCCACCAGGTCATATGCGTCCCGGACCGGCTGCGAGAAGTGCGTTGTGGCTGCATCCTTGACGAAGTCGTAGCCGGACGCCCCGGGTCCCCCGGGGTTGACCAGCAGGCTTCCAGCCTTGTTGCCCGTGCTGGCCGCCTTCAGGGCGGCTATTTGGATGGTCTCGCCGTCAGGATCCCCGTAATTCATGGGAACGGTGATCTTGGCGCACTGGAACTCGTTCTCGCAGGGCTCCCACACCACTTCCTGCGAGTAGAAGCGCTCCAGTCCGGAAGGGGCGGAGGCCACGATGGAAGGATCGGCCTTGGCGGTTGCTGTCTCCTGGTTGCGGTCTCCGCCGTTGAGCAGGCTGCACGAGGCCAGCACCATGGCAAGAACCAGGGCGCAGGCGGCACGGAGCCCGGTCGCGAGGGACCGGGGGCGTGCGGGCAGGGGGCGGGCAGTCATCGGGTCTCCTTGGAGGGTTAGATCAGGCTGGCTGCCATGGATTCAATGGTCAACAGCGGGGCAACGTTGGTTGTGGTGATGCGTTCACGGGCTTTGTTGATTGCGTCCATCCGCGCAAGGGTGGTTTCTGGCGTGGAGCGGCTGGCGAACTCCTCCAATTCACTCCTCAGCTCAACGTTTACCAGCTCCACAGCATTCCCGAGCTGGATGATGAGCACGTCGCGGTAGAACGACAGCAAATCGGTGAGGGTCCGGTCCAGGGAATCGGTGATGGACCGCTTCGCCCGGCGTTTCTGGTCATCCTCGAGCTGTTTCAGCTGGCTTCGCATGGCCGGCGGAAGGGTGCCAGACTCGGGTGCGCCCAGCGTGGCGAGCAGTGCGGCCTTCTCAGCAGCATCGCGCTCCTCGTTCGAACTGGTGGCCTCCGCAGTGGCGATTTTCACGAGCTTGTCCGCCATCATTACGGCCGCCGTGACGCCCCGCAGCCCGAGCGGGAACCTCACGGTTTCGAGGCGGCGTTCCCGGGCCGCGGCGTCCCTGGCCAGGCGGCGGGCAATGCCCACATGGCTTTGCGCGGCGCGGGCCGCCCGTTCGGCAAGCGCAGGATCAACGCCGTCGCGCTTTACCAGGAGGGCGGCAACATCCGAGGCGGGTGGCAACCGCAGCGCCACGCTCCGGCAGCGGGAACGGATGGTGACCAGCACGTCCGCGGGGGAGGGCGCGCACAGCATCCATACTGTCCGCGGCGTGGGCTCCTCAATCGCCTTGAGGAGCACGTTGGTGGTCCGCTCCGCCATCCGGTCCGCGTCTTCCACCACGATGATCCGCCACCGGCCGGACGACGGCCGGTTTCCGGCGGTGGCCACCAGTTCACGCGCCTCGTCAATGGTGATGGTGACCTTTTCGGTCCGGACAAAGGTTACATCCGAATGCGTTTCGCCCAGGATGGTGTGGCATGCCTGGCACGTGCCGCAGCCGCGCAGGTTCACGTCCTCCTGGTCGCAGTTGAGCGCAGCGGCAAACGCCTTGGCCGCATTCGAGCGTCCGGAACCCGGAGGACCGGTGAACAGCCAGGCATGGGTCAGGCTGTCACCGGTGGAGGCCTGGCGCAGTTGTTCGACGACGGCGGGCTGGCCCTGGAGGTCGTCCCACACGGTCATGGGTTACCGCCGCCGCGGGCGCCCAGGGAGGGAACAGCACCTGCAGGGGTCACTGGGCGGACTGCCAGCAGGGCATCCACCCGCTCCAGGATTTGTGCCGCGAGGTTCTCGACCGGGAGCCGCGCGGGCAGCACCAGATAGGCGTCCGGGCGGCTGCGGGCCAGCCCGAGGAAGGCTTCGCGGATGCGGCCGTGGAATTCGTCCGCTTCGGACTCCAGCCGGTCTTCAGCGGTGTCACCGGCGGTGCGGCGCTGGCGCCCCACTGCCGGGTCCACGTCCAGCAGGATGGTGAGGTGCGGTTGCAGGCCGGATGTGGCCCACTCGTTCAGGGACTGGACCGCGTCCGTGCCGAGATTCCGCCCGCCGCCCTGATAGGCGACGGAGGAATCGATGTAGCGGTCCGTCAGGACGATCTCGCCGCGCTCCAGTGCCGGCCAGATCACCTGGGTGGCATGCGCGGCCCGCGAGGCGGCGAAAATCAGGGCTTCGGTGTGGGCATCGATGTGCCCGTGGCCATGGTCCAGGACCAGGGAACGCAGCTTCTCACCGATGGGGGTTCCGCCCGGCTCCCGGGTGCGGAGCACTGTGAGCCCCCGGGATTCCAGGGCTTCCGCGAGCCGGGCCGCCTGCGTCGATTTGCCGGCACCGTCGCCGCCTTCAAACGCGATGAAAAGTCCGGACCCTTGTGTGCTCACCCCTCAAGCCTACCGACCGCGGGGGGCAATCAACGATTGGAGAAGGGTTCATGTGGACAGTCCTGCCAGCCCTGCCTTGCCCTTCGGGGAACACCGGAGCCGGGCCAGTACGCTTTTGACCATGAGTCTTTCCGAACAGCACGCGGCCGCCTTGTCAGCAGAGACAGTGGTGGTTGCGGCCGGGCGTCCCCCGCGGGAACGGGACATGCCGGTCAACCCGCCCCTGGTCCTTTCGTCCACCTACTACGGCACGGGTTCGCTCGATACCGGCGACCGCGGCTACGGTCGCTACTCCAACCCCACATGGGATCCCTTCGAAGAGGCACTCGCCCAGCTCGAAGGCGCCGAACTGCCCGGGCTGCTGTACGCCTCGGGCCTCGCAGCCGTCAGCTCCGCTCTGTCGCTTGTACCGGCCGGGGGAGCGCTGGTCATGCCCACTCACAGCTATTCGGGGACCCTGGTGATGGCCTCGGAGCTGGCCCAGAAGGGTTTCGTCGAGCTCCGCACCGTGGATATCGCCGACACGGCCGCGGTCAAGGCTGCCCTGGCGCCGGGCGGTCCGGGAGCCCGGGCCGCGGCGATGCTGTGGCTGGAAAGCCCCACCAATCCGATGCTCGGCATCGCCGACGTCGCGGCGCTCACGGAGGCAGCGCACGCCGCCGGCGCCATCGTGGTCACGGACAATACTTTCTCCACGCCGTTGGTGCAGCAGCCTCTGGCCCTGGGGTCCGACGTCGTCCTGCATTCGGTGACCAAGTACCTGTCCGGCCATTCCGACGTCGTCCTGGGCGCCCTGGTGACGTCAAATCCGGACATCCGCTCGGCCCTTCTGCACAACAGGACCATCCATGGCGGCATTGCCGGCCCCTTCGAAGCATGGCTGGCGCTGCGCGGCCTGCGGACGCTCGCGCTCAGGGTGGAACGGTCACAGCAGTCCGCCATGATCCTGGCGGAGCGGCTCAGCAACCATCCCGGGATCGAGTCGGTTCGGTTCCCGGGGCTGCCCGCGGACCCGGGACACGAGCGGGCGAAGGCCCAGATGAAGGGATTCGGATCCATCGTCTGCATCCAGGTGGCCCCTGCCGGCGGACAGGACGGCGCCGGGGCGGCGGACAAACTGGTCCGGGCCCTAAAGCTGTGGCTGCCGGCAACGTCCCTCGGCGGCGTCGAATCCCTGATCGAACGCCGTCGCAGGCATGCTGCCGAGCCGACGAGTGTTCCGGAGAACCTGGTCCGCCTGAGCGTGGGCATCGAGAATGTCGAAGACCTTTGGGCTGACCTGGAGCAGGCGCTGGACACGCTGGGAGGCTAGGCTTGGGTTGTGGACGGTGAACTGATTATTCGGCCTGTTGAACAGGCAGTGTTCTTTCTCCTTGCCCTCGTGGCGCTGGGCCTGGAGCTCTGGGCCGTGGTGGACTGCGCGCGGCACCGTGCCAACGCCTTCGAGGCAACCGGCAAGCGAACCAAGACCTTTTGGCTGGCACTGACCGGCGGTGCGGCCTTTGTTGGTGTCATTTCACTGTTCGGCAGCGGCGGCGGCATCTTCGGTACCCTGGGCCTCTTTGGGCTTGCCGCCGTGGTGGCCGCCTCTGTTTACCTCGCAGACGTGCGTCCGGCCGTCAAGGACGCAGGCCGTGGCGGCAGCCGCAACATGGGCCCCTACGGCCCCTGGTAATCCCCGCCGGCCCCCAGGCTCGCAAGCTCGCCCAGGGACCCCTTCCGGCGTGGGCCCACGACCGGCCCCCCAGGCTCGCAAGC
>NZ_JBNHFD010000022.1:0-47019 GCF_059089865.1 Arthrobacter sp. Y3221157 | reverse complement strand
GCCGCTGCGGGCGGTGTCCCCCAGACAGTCAGGCAGCGCGTCGTGGCAGGCCGGATGACGGCGGCCTGGATCTACGGGTGCGCGGCGGAGCCGGACCGGCTTGCATTGCTGGTGGACGCCAAGCGGCGTGTCTCAAGCCTGCGCAATACGCGCGGCTGCACGCTGCATGAAGTCAAGCTGGGTCCCTTCGACGTCGTCAGCCTGGGCGGGCTCATGGTCTCCAGCCCGCTCCGGACGGCGTTGGACGTGGCACTGCACGTGGACGCGGAACGCGCCATTCCTGCACTTGCGGCGCTGCTGGCGCGTCCCCAGCAGGACGTGCGGCTGCGGCTGCTGGTCCTCGCAATAGAGGCCTCGCCCCGCGTTCCGCACAAGAGGGCGGCGCTGGAGAAGCTCGCCCTCCTAGCTCCTGCGCTTGTTTCCGGTGGTGCGGTAGACGTCGAACACTCCGTCGATCCGGCGGACGGCACTCAGCACATGGCTCAGGTACTTGGGGTCGCCCATCTCGAAGGCGAACTTTGAGATGGCCACCCGGTCCGTGGACGTGTGGACGCTGGCTGCCAGGATGTTCACGTGGTTGTCCGACAACACCCGCGTCACGTCGGACAGCAGCGACTTGCGGTCCAAGGCCTCCACCTGGATCTCCACGAGGAAGACGCTGGACTGGGTGGGCGCCCAGTCAACGTCCACAATCCTGTCCGGCTGGTCCTTGAGGTCTGAAATGTTGGTGCAGTCCGTGCGGTGTACGGATACCCCGGATCCGCGCGTCACGAAGCCCAGGATGGGATCCGGCGGAACAGGTGTGCAGCAGCGCGCCAGCTTCACCCAGACGTCGCCGACTCCGCGGACCACCACCCCCGAGTCCGAGAAACGTGCCTTGGTGACCTGGGTGGGGATGCTGACTTCGGTGATGTCGTCGTCGGCGCTTTCCTTCCCGCCGAGGCTTTCGACGAGTTTCTCCATGACCGCCTGCGCGGAGGTGTGGCCGTCGCCAACACCGGCGTAGAGACCGGAGATGTCCACGTACTTGAACTCTTCGGCCACCGCCGCCAATGCCTCGTGGGTCATCAGGCGCTGCAGCGGAAGGTTCTGCTTCCGCATGGCCCGCGTCAGCAGTTCCTTGCCGCGGTCGATCGCCTCTTCGCGGCGTTCCTTGCTGAACCACTGCCGGATCTTGTTCCGGGCCCGGGCGCTCTTAACGAAGTGCTGCCAGTCCTGGCTAGGCCCGGCACCTTCGGCCTTGGAGGTGAAGATCTCCACCCAGTCACCGTGGTTGAGCTCGCTGTTGAGCGGCACCAGCTTGCCGTTGACGCGGGCACCGATGGTCCGGTGCCCCACCTCGGTGTGCACGGCGTACGCGAAGTCGACGGGGGTGGAGCCGGCCGGCAGGGCCATGACCTCACCCTTGGGGGTGAAGACGAACACTTCGCGGGCGTTGATTTCGAACCGGAGCGAATCCAGGAACTCACCGGGATCCGACGTCTCCTGCTGCCAGTCCACCAGGGACCGCAGCCATCCCATGTCGCCGTCGCGGGGGCTGCCCGGGCCGACGGCGGTGCGGTTGGGCTGGTCCTTGTACTTCCAGTGCGCGGCCACACCGTATTCCGCGCGGCGGTGCATCTCGTGGGTCCTGATCTGGATTTCCACGGGCTTGCCGCCCGGGCCAATCACCGTGGTGTGCAGTGACTGGTACATGTTGAACTTGGGCATCGCGATGTAGTCCTTGAACCTGCCGGGCAGCGGGTTCCAGCGCGAATGCATGGCGCCAAGAGCTGCGTAGCAGTCCCGGACGGAGTCCACCAGGACCCGGACACCCATGAGGTCGTTGATGTCGTCGAAGTCCTTGTCCCTGACGATCATCTTCTGGTAGATCGAGTAGTAGTGCTTGGGCCGGCCCGTGATGGTGGCCTTGATCCGGGCGGTCCGCAGGTCCTCGGTGATCTGGTCGCGGATAACGCTGAGGCTCTTCTCGCGCTCAGGCGTCCGGTCCCCCACCATCCGCACGATTTCCTCATACACCTTGGGATACAGTGCCGCGAAGGAAAGGTCTTCGAGTTCCCATTTGATGGTGTTCATGCCCAGGCGGTGGGCCAGCGGGGCGAAGATCTCCAGGGTCTCACGCGCCTTGCGGGCGGAGGACTCGGCGGACACGAAGCGCCAGGTGCGTGCGTTGTGGAGCCGGTCAGCCAGTTTGATCATCAGCACGCGGATGTCCTTGGCCATGGCCACAACCATCTTGCGGACCGTTTCGGACTGCGCAGCCTCGCCGAAGCTCACCTTGTCGAGTTTGGTGACGCCGTCAACCAGCATCGCCACTTCCGGGCCGAAGTCCCGCCTCAGGTCATCGAGCGTGTAGGGCGTGTCCTCCACGGTATCGTGCAGGAGGGCCGCCGCCAGGGTGGTGCCGCTCAGCCCAAGCTCGGCCAGGATGGTCGCTACGGCCACCGGGTGCGTGATGTACGGGTCCCCGCTCTTGCGTTTCTGGCCCCGGTGGCTTCGCTCCGCCACGTCGAACGCACGCTGGATGAGGTCGAAATCCTCTTTGGGATTGTTGGCCCGGACAGTCCTCAGCAGCGGCTCAAGGATGGGCGAATAGGTGGCTGTGCCGCGCCCGGTCAGGCGGGCAAGCCGGGAACGGGTCCGTTCGCGGCGCCCCGGAAACGTGGCACGGGACCCGGAGTTGTCGACGGGCACCAATGAACCAGGGCGCGCTGATGCCGCGAGCCCGGTTTGCACACCGGCAGGATTCTTGTCTCCCTGTGCCGTTGGCGCTGACGCCGAACGTTCTTCCAATGAAGCACTCCTCACCACCGCTTTAATTACTTCAGTCTATTCCCCACGCCCGGCAGTTTTAAAACCGGCCCTTAAATATGCCGGGCCGGACAGCGCGATGGTTCCGCTGTCCGGCCCGGGGCCGTCTTTCAGGCCGTTGACTGCAATGATCCGGTCAGGCCTGGGCCGGCTCGGTGGAGGCGGTCCGGCCGGCTGCACCGGCACGGCGGTGCTCCACGCGCTTGGCCTGCCTGACCAGATCCGGCTCGTTCTGCCGGAGCCAGGCATACATGGGTGCAGCCACGAAAATGGTGGCGGCCGTGCCGATGAGGATGCCCACGAACAGGGCCAGCGACAGGTCCCGGAGCGTACCCGCACCCAGCAGTCCGGCGCCGATGAACAGGATGGCGCCTACGGGAAGGATGGCCACCATCATGGTGTTGATGGAACGGACCAGGGTCTGGTTCACGGCGAGGTTGACCTCCTCAGCAAAGGTGCGCCGCGTGGAGGCGTCGATGTCGGCAGTATTCTCCCGGATCTTGTCGAACACCACCACGGTGTCGTACAGCGAGTAGCTGAGGACGGTCAGGAAGCCGATGATGGCTGACGGGGTGACCTCAAAATCGCTGAGCGCGTAGACGCCGGCAGTGATGAACATGGTCACCACCATGCCCGCGAGGGCTGAGAGCGACATCTTCCACGTGCGGAAGTACAGCGCCATCAGGACCGCAGCCAGCAGGACAAAGATCACCAGGCCGATCAGCGCCTGCTTGGTGACGTCGGCACCCCAGGTGGGACCCACGAACGTGGACGTCACCTCGTTTTCCGTGACGCCGTAGGCCGCGGTCAGGCCCTCCTTGATGCGGAGGGTCTCATCGTCCGTGAGCTTGTCCGTCTGGATCCTCATGGTGGTCCCGGCGACGTTGGCAACGCGGGGGACACTGCCCGCGACGACATCCGTGACGGCTTTCTCGCCCAGGTCGGCGTCCGTGGTCTGCACGTTGGAAACCGTGAACTCGGAGCCGCCGCGGAACTCGATACCCAGGTTGAACCCGCCCTTGACCGCCGGGATGACGATGGAAAGGGCCACCGCCACGGCAGCGATGAGGAACCAGATTTTCTTGGAACCCACAAACTCGTAGGAACGCTTCCCCGTGTAGAGCTCGTTACCAAAATTGGCGAAGCCTGACATTACTTGTTCTCCTTCGCTGCCGTCTTGGAGGAGCCGGCCAGCTGCTCCTGCTTCTCCGCCAGGCGGCGCTCGGCGATGGTCAACCTGCGTTCGGCTTCGGCGGCAGCGCCCGCGTTCTTGGCGCGGACCACCGCCGGCTTGTCCTCCGGAGTGCGCAGGCGTCCGGCACCGCGGTACAGCGGCACGGCACCCAGCCGCTTGGGATCAAGCCCGGAGAGCGGGTGGCCCTCGCCGAAGAACCTGGTGCGGGCCAGCAGCTGCAGCGTGGGGTGCGTGAACATGAACACCACGATGAGGTCTGCGATGGCGGTGAGGCCCAGGGTGAAGGCGAAGCCGCGGACGTTGCCGACGGCCACGAAGTACAGGACCAGGGCGGCCAGCAGGTTCACGGCCTTCGAGGCCAGGACCGTGCGCTTGGCGCGCTTCCAGCCGTTCTCGACGGCGGACACCAGGCCGCGGCCCTCACGGAGTTCGTCACGGATGCGCTCGAAGTAGACGATGAACGAGTCGGCCGTCTGGCCGATCGCCACGATGATGCCCGCGACGCCGGCGAGGGAGAGCCGGTAGTTTTCCGTCCAGCCAAGGATAGCGATGGCAAGGTAGGTGAGGATACCCGCGACCACCAGCGAGGCGATCGTGACGAAACCAAGCGCCCGGTACTGGAAGAGCGAGTAGACCACCACCAGCAGCAGGCCGATCAGGCCTGCGAGGAGGCCCATGCGCAACTGCTCGCCACCGAGGGTGGCGGAAATCTGCTGCTCGCTTTGGATTTCGAAGCTGATGGGAAGGGCGCCGAAGCGGAGCTGGTCAGACAGCGTCTTGGCCGTCTGCTCCGTGAAGCCGCCGGTGATTTGGGGCCGTCCGTCGGTGATGACGGCCAGCGACCGGGGTGCCGAAATGACCTGGTCGTCCAGGACGATGGCGAACTGGGCTTTGGGATCGGTGCCTGATTCGCCGCCGGCGGCCACATAGAACTGGTTCAGGCGTTCGGTGACCTCTTTGAACTTGGCGGTGCCCTCCTCGTCAAACTGGATGTTCACGGCCCAGTCATTGGTCACGGCGCCCTGGGCGCCCTGCTGCAGCTGGAAGGACGAGGTGACAATGTTGCTGCCCTTGACCTCCACCGGACCGAGGATGTACTTGATGGCCGGCGTGGTGTCCGTGGCAGGCTCGCAGGTGACCAGCGGCTTGGCGGGATCCGAGCGTTCCTGTTCATCCTGGGCGGGGTTGTCACAATCCAGGGACTCGAACTGCCGGTAGATTTCCGGGGTGATCCAGTTGATATCGCTGCTGTTGGCCGGCTCCGCTGTGGGCTTGGGCAACTGGTCCTCGGGAGCCCGTGACTCCTCGGGGACAGGTGCACCGGCACCGTTCAGGAGGACCGGACGGAAGTTCATGTCCGCGGAGGCCTGGATGAGGTCGCGGGTCTGGCTGGAGGGGGTTCCCGGAAGGCTGACCACCACATTCCGCCCGGACTGGGTGCTGATTTCGGCTTCGGCCACACCGGAGCCGTCAACCCGCTGGCGGATGATCGCCACGGCCTGGTTGAGCTGTTCCTCGTTGATGTCCGAGCCGCCCTCGACCTTCGGCGCCAGGATCATCTGGGTTCCGCCTTCAAGGTCCAGA
Organism: Arthrobacter sp. Y3221157; assembly: GCF_059089865.1. Taxonomy (NCBI): domain Bacteria; kingdom Bacillati; phylum Actinomycetota; class Actinomycetes; order Micrococcales; family Micrococcaceae; genus Arthrobacter; species Arthrobacter sp. Y3221157. Next base: position 41,429 of record NZ_JBNHFD010000022.1, on the reverse strand, counting down.
GCGAGCTTGGGTGCCCAGCTTGCCTGCCCGCTGAGGGTGCCGCCGGCCAGGACAGCGGTCAGCGCGGCGATGATTACACCGAGCCAGACCAGGACCCTGAGGCCTGGTTTCTTAGGGCCAGTTCGTGCCATTGTCGATCTTTCTCTTGATCACGGAAGAACCGCCGGTGCCTGCTGTGGCCAGCACCGGCGGCGGTCCGCAGCGGTAGAGGGTTATGCGTTCAGCGGGACTAGTTGTCCTTCTTGCCCTCGTCGTTGAGGCGCTTGAGGGTTTCGTCGGGAGTTTCCACCGGTGTGGTGGCGGTGCTGCCGCCCTCACGGCCGGTCAGGGAAGAGGCATCGTCCGGAACGGCCGGCGCAGCGGGCTCCGGCTCAACGGCGGCCGCGGGTTCGACGATCTTGGTGACAGCCTGGCGGTGGACGGTGGCGAGGTTGCCGGGGGAAAGTTCCAGGGTGACCTTGTTTTCGGCGTCGTCAACGGCGACAATCCGGCCGAAAAGGCCGAAGCTGGTCATGACGTCGACGCCGGGGCCGAACTTCGACTGGAGCTCCGCCTGCTGCTGCTGCGTCTTCTTATTGCGCCGGAACATCATGAAGATGAAAACTCCGAGCATGACGAACAGGAGAATTGACATTGGATCCAAGGGGAATTCCGTTCCTTAATTGCCGAACCGATTTTCCGGCAACGTCCGCCCCGTTCCGCCAGGAGCCGGACTGACAGGCACAAGCCTGACGGAATCCCTTCCCACCAAGGCGGCCAGTTGAATGGCGCCGGCGAAACACGGGCCCGGACGTGCCGAGCGTCATACCAGTCTAAGGGGAAAAACTGAAGGGAGCCTGTTATTGGCTTTCCGGGGCCCAGTCTTCGGATGCTGCGGCGGCATCGGAGTCGGGATCGAAGAGCTCCAACTGCTCCTGCGCAAAGACCCCGGTGGGGATGGCGTAGCCCAGGTGAGTCCACGCCGGTGCCATCGCGATCCGGCCGCGTGGCGTACGGCCCAGCAGGCCTTCCCTGACCAGGAAAGGCTCCGCCACCGTTTCCACGGTCTCCGTTTCCTCGCCAACGGCGATGGCCAGGGTGGACAGCCCCACCGGCCCGCCGCCGAACTTGGTGATGAGCGCCTCAAGGACTGACCGGTCCAGGCGGTCCAGGCCCTTCTTGTCCACCTCGTACATGTCCAGTGCGGCGGACGCTGCACGGGCATCGATCTGCTCGATGTCATGGACCAGGGCCCAGTCCCGCACCCGCCGCAGCAGGCGGTTGGCGATTCGGGGGGTGCCGCGCGACCGCCCGGCAATTTCCGTGAACCCGGCCGAGTTCACCTTGAGGTCCAGCAGGCCCGCTGAACGGCGGAGGACCAGTTCCAGCTCCTGGACGGAGTAGAACTCCAGATGCCCGGTGAAGCCGAAGCGGTCGCGCAGTGGTCCGGGAAGCAGGCCGGCCCGGGTGGTGGCACCCACCAGGGTGAAGGGCGGCAGTTCCAGCGGAATCGCCGTGGCCCCGGCCCCCTTGCCCACCACGATGTCCACCCGGAAGTCCTCCATGGCCATGTAGAGCATTTCTTCGGCCGGCCGGGACATGCGGTGGATTTCGTCGAGGAACAGCACCTCGCCCTCGGACAGCGAGGAGAGGATGGCGGCAAGGTCGCCGGCGTGCTGGATGGCCGGGCCGCTGCTGATGCGCAGCGGGGCGTTCATTTCGGACGCGACAATCATGGCGAGGGTGGTCTTGCCCAGGCCGGGCGGGCCGGAGAAGAGCACATGGTCCGCGCTGCGGCCGCGCATCCGCGAGGCCTTCAGCACCAGGGACAGCTGCTTGCGCACCCGGTGCTGGCCCACGAAGTCGTCCAGGTTCTTGGGGCGAAGGGCGGCTTCGATGGCACGCTCTTCCGGCTCCTCCCCTGCCGCCACCAATGACGCTTCAGCCACGGCTGCCTACGCGGTTGCCCGCCCTGGCGCCGTCCTGGCCCAGCCAGCGCAGCGTGGTCCGGAGGATTTCGGGGACGTTGCCGCGGAAGGATACCTCCGGCTCATCCGCCAGGGCTTTGTCAATGCTGGATGAGGCGTCTTTTTCGGACCAGCCGAGGCTGGTCATCGCCGCCACCACCTGGGGCTTCCATGCTGCCTCGGCGGCCGTGGGGGCGGCTGCGGAACCGGCGGTGCCGTGCGGAACCAGTTTCCCGGCCAGCTCCAGCACGATCCGGCCCGCCACCTTGGGTCCGATGCCGGGCACCTTCGTGAAGGTCTTGCTGTCCCCGGTGTGCGCGGCAACCCGGATAGCTTCGGGATCGTGGACCGCCAGGACGGCAAGGGCAAGCCGCGGCCCCACGCCACTGACGCTGAGCAGCACGTCGAACACTTCCCGCTCGTCATCAGTGGCGAATCCGAAGAGAGTCAGGGAGTCCTCCCGGACAATCAGCGACGTGAACAGCTTGCCTTCCTCGCCGGTGCGTAGTCCGCTGAGGGTCTGCGGCGTGGCGAACACGCTCATTCCGGCACCGTTGAGGTCGATGACGGCCGTGGACAGGCCTACGTGCGCTACGGTTCCGCGGAGGAAACTGATCAAGGCCGGGGCTCCTGGTGTAGGCCGGATCCCGCGTGGGACCGGCTATCCGAACATATCTACGAATACCCTAGCAAGGGGCCGGGACATTCAGCGGGCACGCCGCGCCTTCGCCTCGGCGGCTGCCCAGGCCTGCTGCGCAGGTGTCAACGCGGAGCTGCCGGGACCGGTGGTGGCGGCCGCCGCGCCGCTCCCGGCCCGCCATGCGTGGGTAATGGCGAGGGCAAGGGCGTCGGCGGCGTCGGCCGGACGCGGCGGCGCTTCCAGGCGAAGGATCTTGGTGACCAGCTTGGTCACGGCGTCCTTATTGGACGAGCCGCTGCCCGTCACCGCGGCTTTGACTTCCGACGGCGTATGCAGGGCCACCGGGATCCCCCGGCGGGCTGCTGCGGCGATCACCACCCCGGACGCCTGCGCCACGCCCATCACGGTACTGACGTTCAGTTGCGAAAAAACACGTTCGACGGCGAGGACCTGGGGCTCGTAGCGGTCAAGCCATTCGTCGATTGCCGTGGCGATCACCAGCAGCCGCTGGTCCAGGGTCTCCTCCGGGGAGGTCCCGACCACGCCGACGGCCACCATCGTTGCCCGCCGGTTCCGCTCGACGTCCACCACGCCGATCCCGCAGCGGGTGAGGCCGGGGTCCACCCCCAGCACACGCAGTGTCACGCGTGCGGGAAGCGGGCAGCCGGGCCCTGTTCAGCAGGCAAGGCCGGACGTCACTCTGATTCCAGGGCGGCCTGGACTTCGTCGCTGAGGTCGGCGTTGGTGTAGACGTTCTGGACGTCGTCGAGGTCCTCGAGCGCGTCGGACAGCTTCAGGAACTTGCGGGCTCCGTCCAGGTCCAGGTCCACCTGCATGGAAGGTACGAACTCCACTTCGTCGGTGTCGTATTCGATGCCGGCTTCTTTCAGTGCCTCCCGAATCGCGGGCAGGTCACCCGGCTCCGTGTGGATTTCGAAGCTGTCGCCGTTGTCCTTGACTTCCTCGGCGCCGGCATCCAGCACTGCCATCAGGACGTCGTCCTCGGAGAGGCCGTTCTTGGGCAGCGTCACCACGCCCTTGCGGGTGAACAGGTAGCTGACGGAGCCGGGATCGGCAATGGTGCCGCCGTTGCGGGAAATGGCCAGGCGCACCTCGGAGGCGGCACGGTTCTTGTTGTCCGTGAGGCACTCGATCAGCAGCGCCGAACCCTGGGGCCCGCGTGCCTCGTACATGATCTCGGTGTAGTCCACCACTTCACCGGTGAGGCCGGCACCGCGCTTGATGGCACGGTCGATGTTGTCGTTGGGGACCGAGGTCTTCTTCGCCTTGGTGACTGCCAGTTCCAGGCCGGGGTTGCCGGCGAGGTCCGGCCCGCCCATACGGGCTGCAACTTCGATGTTCTTGATCAGCTTGGCGAACGACTTTGCGCGGCGGCTGTCAATGATCGCCTTCTTGTGCTTGGTCGTCGCCCATTTGGAGTGGCCTGACATGCTTTACGCTTCTCCTCTGATCATCCGGATAAAGAGTTCGTGTACGCGTTTCTCCCCAGTCACTTCCGGGTGGAAGGAGGTGGCCAGCAACTGGCCCGAACGCACTGCAACAATTCTAGCTGTCCCCGGCAGGGGGGCGGCGTGGGACGCATGCTCCGGCTCGGCGGGTTCTACCTGCGCCAGCACCTCAACGTCCGGGCCTACCCGCTCCACCCAGGGGCCGCGGATGAACACGGCGTGGACGGGCGGGACGCCCGCATCCGTGGCGCTGAAGTCCAGGCCCTTGAAGTCCAGGTCCGTTTCGAACGAGTCCCGCTGACGGCCGAAGGCGTTGCGGCGCACCGTCATGTCCAGGCCGCCGAAGGTCTGCTGCGGGGCGCCGGAGAGGTCGGTGGCCGGGTCGGCGATGTCCGAGGCGAGCAGGATCATGCCGGCGCAGGAACCGTAAACCGGCAGTCCTTCGGCAATGCGCTCCCGCAGCGGTTCGGCCAGGTCGAAGGCCCGCGCCAGCTTGTCGATTGCGGTTGATTCGCCGCCGGGAATGATAAGCCCGTCCAGGCCGTCCAGCTCCTTGGGCCGGCGGATGCCCACGGCTTCGGCGCCGGTGGCCTCAGCGGCCCGGAGGTGCTCCCGGAAGTCACCCTGGAGCGCCAGCACGCCGATCCGCAGGCCTGCACCAACGCGCGCGGAAGCGGCGGAAAGGGAATTTGTCATCCATCCAGCATACGGGCCCGCGCCCTGCCGCCGGGTCCGCCGGGAGCAGGGCGCGGCGGTTGCATGCCGTTGCTGGGATATATTCGAAACATGGTTTCCCTCAGTGTTCCGCTCGGCAAGCTGGTCCGCCGGGCCACCCGGCTCCGGGGCGGCGGCTCCGCCCTGCCGGGCCTGGTGGTCGAAAAAATCGATCCCGGCTTTATGCGGCGGACGCTCAGCACACTCCCCCATGGCGTTGCCGTGGTGAGCGGCACCAACGGAAAGACCACCACCACCAAGATGGTGGTGGAACTGCTGGAGAGCCAGGGGCTCAAGGTCTTCACCAACCGCACCGGCAGCAATTTCACGCGCGGCGTTGCAGCTGCCCTGCTGGGTGAGGTGGACTGGCGCGGCAGGCTCGACGCCGATATCGCCGTCCTGGAACTCGATGAAGCCCACGCCGTCCACTTCGTCAACAGCGTCCCGCCCCGGTACTGCCTCCTCCTGAATGTCCTGCGGGACCAGTTGGACCGGTTCGGAGAAATCGACAAGACAGCCCAGCTGCTCCAGCAGATTGCCGCCAAGACCACCGGAACGGTGGTCCTGAACCGCGAGGACCCGCGGGTGGCAAGGATCGCCGACACCCTTACCGGGCAGGACGTGAAGTACTTCGGGCTGGACGAGTCGCTGCTGGGCACCTTCCCCAACGACGACGACATGCGCGCCGCCCCCGGAAGCCCCGCCCCGGCGGGCCTTCCGGAGAAGCCGGCAGCCGACGTCGTACTCCGCAAGGTGGGTGCGGACACCGCCGAATTCGAGTACGACGGCGGCACGGTCACCACGTCGATGAAGCTTCGGGGCGTCTACAACATCTTCAACGCAGCGGCCGCCCTGACCCTGGCCAGGAGCATCTGCGGCGGCGGCGCCGCCACCGCTGACCACGAAACGCTGCTGGAGGCATTGTCCCAGGTGGCGCCGGCCTTCGGACGCGGCGAGAGCCTCACCGTGGACGGCCAGCCCCTGGACCTGGTGCTGGTCAAGAACCCCAGCGGTTTCCGGCTCGGCCTGAAGTCGTTCCCGGCGGGCGGTTACGCCACGATGATTGCCATCAACGACAACTATGCCGACGGCCGGGATATGTCCTGGCTGTGGGACGTGGAGTTCGATTCCCTGCGTGCGGAGGGCGTGGACCAGCTCACCGGATCCCGTGCCTACGACATGGCCCTGCGGCTGCAGTATGACGAGGTTCCTTTCGGATCAGTCCAGCCCGAGATCGCACCGGCGCTGGCCTCCTTCATCCGGGAAGCTTCCGGCAAGCCCAAGCGGATCTTCTGCACGTACACCGCAATGCTGGCCATCCGCCGCGAACTGTCCAAAATCACCACCGTGGAGGTTGTCTCGTGAGTTCCGAAACACCCGCCACCGGACCCGTTGAAGGTCAGGGCAAAGGCACCCTCCGCGTGGTCCAGCTCTACCCGCGGGACATGAACATCTATGGTGACTGGGGCAACGCGCTGGTCCTGCAACGCCGCATCAGCTGGCACGGCTACACGCCCGAACTGCTTGAATACAACGTGGGCGACCCCTTCCCGGAAGACGTGGACATCATCGTGGGCGGCGGCGGCCAGGACAGCGGGCAGCTCGTCATCCAGGACGACCTGCAGACCCGGGCCCCCGAGCTGAAGGACCTGGCGGAGGACGGCGCCCCCATGCTGCTGATCTGCGGCCTCTACCAGCTCTTCGGACGGTTCTTCAAGACCCGCACTGGTGCCGTCATCCCCGGCATCGGCGTCCTAAACGTCGAGACCCACGGCACCGATGAACGGCTGATCGGCAACGTCAAAGTCTCCACACCCGAGTTCGGTGAAGTCCTGGGCTACGAAAACCACAGCGGCCAGACCACGCTGGGAGAGGGTGTCCGTCCCCTGGGCACCACTGCCAAAGGGACCGGAAACAACAGCAGTGACGGGCATGAGGGCGCGCGCTACCGGAACATCGTTGCAAGCTACCTGCACGGTTCGCTGCTGCCGAAAAACCCGGCCATCGCCGATTTCCTGATCCGTACGGCGGCGGAGCGCAGGTATGGAACGTTCGAGCCCGGCCACCCGGACGACAGGTTTGCCGAGCTGGCAAGGGAACACGCAGCCCGGCGTCCCCGCTGAACCGCCTACGGCTCACGGCTGATGAGCAGCTCGTGGGCTCCGGCAGCCGCTGCCCCCATCGACTCCACCACTGCCTGCGTCCGCTGCCGGGTGGCGGCGTCCGCTTCCGGCCCTGCGCAGGGACCCTGCGGCGCGTCCGAGGCCACCGAACACCAGCGGTAGGGATCGCGGACAATGACCGACGGCGCCCACGCGAGATCGGTGACGGTCCACTTACCGGAACCGTCCTGGCCGAACTGTGCCCGGACCAGCAGGCCTTCGTTGTTCACCACGTACCAGGGCGAAAGTTCCGTGACCCCATTGCCCAGCCCGTAGACGATCCAGGTTCCGTTGTAATTTTCGATCGGCAGGACCGAGTGCGTGTGGTGCCCGTACACCAGGTTGAACTGCCCGCTGTCAGCCAGCGCGTGGGCAACCTCCTGCTGCTGTGCGTTCGGTGCGCTGGCGTACTCATCGCCGGCGTGCATCGCGCCCAGGACGATGTCGGCGCCCAGGGCCCTGGCCTTTTCCGCCTTGGCGATCATGGCCGGCGCGTCCAGCATGTCCACCTGCCACGGGTACTCGGCGGTGAGTCCGTTGAGCCCGTAGGTGGCCTGGATGACAGCCACTTTGGCGGCCGCAGTTTCCAGGATCAGGATCCCCTGCGACTCATTCTCAGTGCGATACGAGCCTGTGTGCTTGAGGCCCGCCGCGTCCAGGGCGTCGAGGGTGCGCAGCAGCCCGTCGGTGCCGCGGTCGATGGTGTGGTTGCTCGCCGTCGTACATGCCTGGTAGCCCACCGCCTTTGAAGCCGAGATGATCTGCGGCGGGACGTTGAAGGAGGGATACGCGGAGAATGGCCCCTCCGGTCCGGCCACCGGCGTTTCCTGGTGGCAGATGGCAAGATCGCTCCTGCTGATGTAGCGGCGCTGGCCCTCCAGCAGCGGCACAAAATCCAGGCCGGGTTTTCCGGCGGCGGCGGCATCCTGCTGCGCCTGCTGCCACAGCTCCGTATGGACCAGCATGTCGCCGGTGACCAGGACCGAGGTGCACCGCAGCACCGGGCACGCCGGCCCCTTCCCGGGAGTGGGAACCGGTGTGGGTGTGGCATCAGGGGGCGGCGTCCCGGTCTGCTGGGCCGTACCAGGGCGGGCAGTACCAGGCTGGACAGATTCGGCCGGCTGCGGCGGCGGACCGTTCTGTTCAGCGAGCAGGCCGCAGCCCGCCAGCACACCCGGCAAGCCCAGCGCTCCGGCCAACGACAATGCCACGACGCGGGCGCGCCAGCGCCCGGCCGCCCCGGCGGCTATGGTCCCCATACCCGTCATTGTAGGGATAGTTGCCGCCGGCAAACGGCATTGTTGCCACATTGAGAAGCGTGGCTTGCTGTGAAAGGTTTACCCCATGACGAACCCCCTCCTGGCTCCCAGCCTCCTCCCCTACGGACTCCCCCCGTTCAGATCGATCGAGGATTCGCACTACGCCGAAGCCATCGAAGCCGGACTGGCCGAACACCTCGCCGAGATCCAGGTGATCGTGGATAACCCTGAGCCTGCCGATTTCGAAAACACGGTGGTGGCGATGGAACGGTCCGGGCGGTTGCTGGAGCGGGCCGCGGCGCCGTTCTTCACCCTGGTGTCAGCCCACGCGTCCGAACGGATCCGGGAGCTGGAAACCGAATTTTCGCCGCGGTTTTCCGCGCACCAGGACGAGGTCTTCCTGAACCGCGCTCTGTTTGAAAGGTTCGCTTCCGTTGATGCCTCCGGACGCGATCCCGAGCAGGCCCGCCTGCTGGAGGAGTACCTGAAGGAGTTCCGCCAGTCCGGCATCCAGCTGGACGGGCCTGGGCAGGAGCGGCTCCGGGCAATCAACGCCGAGTTGGCCCGCCTTGGCACGGAGTTTGGCCAACGGGTCAAGGAAGGCATGAAGTCGGCTGCCCTCCTGCTGGACAGCCCTGCCGAACTGGCGGGCCTGCCGGCAGATGATGTGGCCAGTGCTGCGGAAGCGGCCCGCGAAGCGGGAGACGATGGCAAGTACCTGCTTACTCTCGTCCAGCCGGGAAACCAGCCTGCCCTTGCCTCGCTGGCGGACCGGGGCGTGCGGCGCCGCCTGTTTGAGGCGTCGGTTGCGCGCGGCAGCAGCGGCGGGGAACTGGATGTCCTTGACCTCGCGCGTCGGACGGCCGGCCTGCGGGCCGAGAAGGCGTCCCTCCTGGGATACGCCAACTACGCCGAACTGGTGGTGGACCGGCAGACCGCTCCGGACTTCGGGGCCGTCCAGTCCATGCTTGGCCGGTTGGCGCCGGCAGCCGTCCGGAACGCCGACGCCGAGGCAAAAGCACTGGCCGGCCTCGCGGGCCATCCGCTGGAAGCCTGGGACTGGGCCTACTACTCCGCGAAGGTCCGGAAGGAAAGGTACGACGTCGACGAACAGGCGCTCCGGCCGTATTTCGAGCTGGACACGGTGCTGGTGGACGGCGTGTTCCATGCCGCCACCTCCTTGTACGGCATCACCTTCCAGGAACGGACTGACCTTGCCGGCTACCATCCCGACGTCCGGGTCTGGGAGGTCCGCAACGAGGACGGGAGGGGGCTGGGACTGTTCCTGGGCGACTACTACAGCCGGGAGCCCAAGCGCGGCGGCGCGTGGATGAATTCCCTCGTGGACCAGTCAGGCCTGCTGGGCACCCGCCCCGTGGTGATCAACAACCTGAACATTTCCAAGCCGCCGGCGGGCGAACCCACGCTGCTGACCCTGGACGAGCTCCGCACGGCGTTCCACGAGTTCGGGCACGCCCTGCACGGGCTCCTGTCCAACGTCACGTACCCCAGGTTCTCCGGCACGTCCGTCCCCCGGGACTTTGTGGAGTATCCGTCGCAGGTCAACGAGATGTGGATGATGTGGCCGGAGGTGCTGTCCAACTACGCCCGGCACCATGTCACCGGGGAGCCGCTTCCGCAGGACATCGTGGACCGCCTGGAAGAATCCCGGCTCTGGGGTGAAGGCTTTGCCACCACCGAATACCTCGGCGCGGCGCTGCTGGACCTGGCCTGGCACACGCTGGAGCCGGGCAACGTCCCGGAGGACGCGCTCGAGTTCGAGGCGAAGGCCCTCGCGGCAGCGGGGATCGCCCATCCGCTGATTCCGCCGCGGTACCGGACGGGCTATTTCCAGCACATTTTTGCGGGTGCGGGGTACGCCGCCGGCTACTACTCCTACATCTGGAGTGAAGTACTGGACGCCGAAACGGTGGACTGGTTCAGCGAGAACGGTGGCCTCACCCGGGCAAACGGTGAACGGTTCCGCCAGGAGCTCCTCTCGCGCGGCAACAGCCGCGACCCCCTGGACTCCTTCCGGGTCCTGCGCGGCCGCGACGCCAGCCTGGAGCCCCTCCTGAAGCGCCGCGGCCTCGGCTAGCCCACTCCTTGCGCAGGACCTTTTTCCCTACACAACGCAATCCCCAATAGCTAGATTGCTCGGGTGGCGTATTCCTGTCCTGACCCCAGTGAGCCTCGCGCCGGTGACGGATCCAGCAGACTGCCCAGCAGGGCGAAACTGCCCGCGCATCAGCCGTACCTCCCCGGCCGCTAGGGCAAGCCTCGTCACAGGAAGATGTCCAGACGCTTTCACGTTTTGCTGTTCTTCGCACTCGCCTATGGATTCTCATGGTTCTTCTGGGTCATCGCGGCCATAATGGCCGCACCGGTGGAAAGCCCTCCGGTTGCTGTTCTCTTTGTTGTTGGAGGACTTGGGCCATGCATAGCCGGAGTGGCGCTTGCCTACCTCAGCAATGACAAAGAGGGCTGGCATGAATATTGGAACCGGGTGGTTGACCTAAAGCGGATCGGCCCCGGGTGGTACGGCGTGGTCTTGTTGGCAGCCCCTACAGTCACCCTGTCAGCCCTGTCGCTGGAAATTCTTTCGGGTGGCGTGATCACAGCGTCGAGTGAAGCCGAACTATTCCTGTCGCAGCCACTGGCGATTGTGCCGGCCGTTGCCCTTACTCTGCTGCTGGGCCCATTACGCGAAGAGTTGGGCTGGCGGGGATATGCTGCCGACAGGCTCCAGGAGCGCCGGAGTGCTTTGGCGGCAAGCGTGCTCCTGGGCATTGCATGGGCAGTATGGCACCTGCCACTGTTCTTCATCCAGGGCACCTACCAGTACGCCCTCGGGGCGGGTTCAGTTTCCTTCTGGCTCTTCCTGGCGGGACCTGTGCCCCTGAGCATCGTCATGGCCTGGGTGCTCAACAATACGAAGAAAAGCACGAGTGCCGCCGTCCTTTTACACTTCATGGTCAACTTCACCGGCGGGCTCTTTGTCTTTTCGGAGCGTACGGACCTATACCGGCTTTTGTGTTGGTGCTCAGCAGCGGTTCTGGTGGTTGCGTTTTACGGGCCGGCGACGCTCACCCGAGACGCAGCATCCGTTGCAAGGCTGGCCAGGTAAATGGTGGGCCTGGCCGCCGTACGGCCTTCCCTGACGGCATGGTTCGGGATGGGTCTGTTCATAGCGGCCGGATCGGCCGGCTACTTCTACAATCTGACTTTCATCCAGCTAGGCCTAATCGATCTTGGAACGCGGGTGATTGGCCTGCCGGAGGACCGGGTGGCTTTGGTGATGGCGCTCATGGCGGGTTTGACGCTCGTCGTGGCGGTCACGGCCGGTGAAATCATGTACCGGGCCAGATGGAGCGAAAATTTCGAAGCCAAGCTCCGACTCCTTGCCCTCGTAGTGGCAGTACAGACTGCATTGTCGGCATTGGCACCACATCTCAGAACTGAAGGAGACCTCGTGGCTTGGGCCGGCGCAGCCTCGGTCGCACTAGGTATCGGAGTGCCCAGCCTTTTCGGGCTGACCTGCGACTTGGTGCCCATCCGGCGCCGAGGGGCAGTAGCGGCTGCGATAACCTCGGCCGCATTCCTACCTGCCGCGGTCTTCGCCTCCGACTGGCGGATCGAGGAATTCAGTGCTCAATTGCTGTGGCTGATGGCTCCCAGCGCCGCAGCCCTGGCTGTTCTCGCCTTCATACCGTGGTCACTGACCAGCACTCTCGGGCAGCAGCACAAATTGGCGGGCTACGGGCGTGGGCGCTTCATCCCCCCGCATGGGGCCCTTGGCTGGTCAATCCGCGGTTTCCCAACGGCGGTTGTCCTGATGTTTGGCATCTACTTCATCGACAGCCTGGGTTTCCTGCGGATCATCGATACTCCTGCCTACGTCGGCACGGCTTGGCACTCGGACGATCCCGTGGCGCTGTGGGCCTTAGGCCTGATGCACGTGCTCGGTGCCGTGCTGGCCGGCATTCTTTACCCGGCCCTCGCACAGCGGTCCCTGATGGGCTGGATCTTCGGACTCTTCACCTTGACCCAGCTCAGCTACGTTTTGCACGCCCTGACTACTCCGGACCTGCCAGCCACGCTCGGGATGCCGCTGCTGTATGCAGTGCCGGTGAGTATCTATACCGTTCTGAACTTCGCCCTGTGGGCCGATTTCTCCACCCCTGAAACAATTACGCGGATCACCGCCATCGGTGTGGGTTTTTCCGGCTGGCTGGCAACATTTCTGAGCACTTCCCTGGCCATCTGGTGGAAAGGCATCGGGGTGTCGTTCACCGAACACCTGCGGGCGGTGGCCTCGGTCAGCCTGGTCCTCTTCATTGGGGCCACCATCCTCCTGTTCCTCGGTCGGCGCCCCGGCGGACAACGGAAGGCAAGCGAATGAGTCCCGGACCAGGCTTAGCGGGTAAGCCCCCACTTCGCCCTGCCCTCCTTCGGCTCGTGGTGTTCTTTCTGGTGCTGACGCTGGCAGGATGTTCCGCGCCTTCCGGGAGCGGGCGGTACTCCGGAACCCTCATAACACAGGGAGAGCATGTGATAAGCGCAGGCGAAGTGCTCGTCGGGGCGACTGCTGTGGCAGGCGGAACGATAATTCTTGCCGAAGGCGCCCAACAAACAGGTCCCATTTACATTTTGGCAGGGACAGCCCGGGTCGGCGCGGCTGTATCCGGGGAGATCTTCCTCTTCGGAGGGGAAATGATCCTGACCCAGACCGCCGAAGTGGACGGAGGAATGACGTTAGCTGGGGGTTCTCTCACCCGGGAACCGGGGGCCGTTGTGCAGGGCGAAATAAGGGAGGAGTCCAATCCAGCCGCCGCCCTTACGGTCTCACAGGAGCGGCCCTCTTTACTGGCGCGGACCCTCTTCGCCTTCGTTGTGGTGATGGGGATGACCTTTATCGCCTGGCTAACAGCCCGCCTGGCACCGCGCCCCGTGAACAGGGTCGCCCGGGCGGCCGCCGGATTCCCTACCGTCAGCGGTGCCCTAGGAGTCTTGGTACTGATCGCTGTAATTCCCCTGCTGGCGTCAATGGTCTTCACCCTTTTCCTTATCCCCGTGGCCGGTCTCTTCCTGTTGGTAATGGGCACGCTGGGTGTCTACGGGCTTATTGGGCTCGGAAGAGCAGTAGGGGATCTTGCCCTCAGAACTGGCTGGCTGAATTGGGGACCCGCAAACAGGACGGCGTTGGGCACGGCCATAGTGTCAACGGTTCTCCAGCTTGTGGGGGCGCTGCCGTTCGCCGGAGCATTCCTCGCGGGACTTGCTGTTGTAGTCGCCTTGGGAGCCGTGTTCCTGACCCGCCTGGGCCTTCCGCCCATACACGCCTCCAGAGGACGACGGCGAACAGGCAATGCCTGCCTGACCGTTGCCTAGGCGGAACCGCCGGAAAGGTTGCCGAGGCTGTCGGAAATGCGCGACGGCGGGTGGGAGTGCCTTGCAGCCCCCACCCGCCGTCGCGGTTTGCCTTGTTACGCCAGTATTACCAGCCGCGCTCGGCCAGGCGGTGCGGCTGGGGGATCTCGTCGACGTTGATGCCCACCATGGCTTCGCCCAGGCCGCGGGAGGCCTTGGCGATGACGTCAGGATCGTCGAAGAAGGTGGTGGCCTTCACGACGGCGGCCGCGCGCTGGGCAGGGTTGCCGGACTTGAAGATGCCGGAGCCGACGAACACACCGTCAGCACCGAGCTGCATCATCATCGCGGCGTCAGCCGGGGTGGCGATGCCGCCGGCGGTGAACAGCACCACGGGAAGCTTGCCGGTGGAGGCGACTTCCTTGACCAGTTCGTACGGTGCCTGCAGTTCCTTGGCGGCGACGTAGAGCTCGTCCTCGGGCAGGGCGGCGAGCTTGAGCAGCTCGGCACGGATCTGGCGCATGTGCGTGGTGGCGTTGGAGACGTCGCCGGTGCCGGCTTCGCCCTTGGAGCGGATCATGGCCGCGCCCTCGTTGATGCGGCGCAGCGCCTCACCGAGGTTGGTGGCTCCGCAGACGAAGGGAACGGTGAAGTTCCACTTGTCGATGTGGTTGGTGTAGTCGGCCGGGGTGAGGACCTCGGACTCGTCAATGTAGTCGACGCCGAGGGACTGCAGGACCTGGGCTTCGACGAAGTGGCCGATCCGGGCCTTGGCCATGACCGGGATGGACACGGCGTCAATGATCTGGTCGATCATGTCGGGATCGGACATGCGGGACACGCCGCCCTGGGCGCGGATGTCGGCCGGCACGCGTTCGAGCGCCATGACAGCAACGGCACCGGCGTCTTCGGCGATGCGGGCCTGTTCGACATTGACGACGTCCATGATGACGCCGCCCTTGAGCATCTCGGCCATGCCGCGCTTCACGCGGCTGCTGCCCGTGACGCTGTTCGCGGAGGAACCGGCCTCGCTGCTTACATCAGGTGTAGACACAAAAACCCCTATGGGTAGATAGATGACCTTCGCCGGGCGTGCAGGCGGCAAGTGCCGGACTGTGCACGCACGGATAATGCCGGATCCATTGACCGGGCAGTCCTAATACTAGTCCCACCGGGGCCGGGCGGCTTAATCATGCTTAATCAGCGGGCGTCGGTTCCGCCTGTGCCTGCCGGCGGACGGACAACACGCGCTGCACAACCGTGATGAAGCTGGCCAGGGCGAGCAGCGCGAGGGTGGCCAGGAGCACCACGGGCGGCAGGCCCAGGCCGGTCAGGCCGGTAACCACCAGCACTGAAACCAGGCGTTCCGCACGCTCGGCGATTCCCACGTTCGCGGTGAACCCGAGGGACTCCGCCTTGGCCCTGGCATAGGACACCACCATGCCAAGGACCAGGCAGATCATTGCAGCAACTGCTATGGGGGTATCCGCCCCGCCCGTGAAGAACCAGATGGCCAGGCCGGCAAAGAGCGCGCCGTCGGCGATGCGGTCCAGGGTGGAGTCGAGGAAGTTTCCCCACCGGCTTTTCACATCCTGCATCCTGGCCATGATGCCGTCCAGGACGTCGGAGAAGATGAATGCTGTGATGAAGAGTGTTCCCCAGAACAGCTGCCCCAGGGGATAGAACACCAGGGCGCCCACAACAACTCCGGCAGTGCCAATGACGGTAACGGCGTCCGGCGAGACGCCCATCCTCAGGAGCCAGCGGGCCAGCGGGGTGAACAGCGCGGTGAAGAATCCGCGGGCGTGCCTATTCAGCATCCGTCTCCCCGGGCCAGGCGTCGGCCACCTGCTGGCGGACCTCGTCGAGGGTCTGCGTGATGGCCTTGGTCTGGGCGATGATCGGGAAGAAGTTCCCGTCCCCGCCCCAGCGTGGAACCACGTGCTGGTGCAGGTGGGCGGCGATGCCGGCACCGCCCACCACGCCCTGGTTCATCCCCAGGTTGAACCCGCCGGGGTTCGCCACTTTCCGCAGCACACGCATGGCAGTCTGCGTGAGGTCGGCAAACTCAGCGGTTTCCTCAAGCGTCAGGTCCGTGTAATCAGGAATGTGGCGGTAGGGGCACACCAGCAGGTGCCCCGGATTGTAGGGAAAGAGGTTCAACACCACGTAGCACGTCCTGCCGCGGTGGACGATGAGCGCATCCTCGTCCGTGCGGCCCGGCCCCAGGCAGAAAGGGCAGTCGTTTTCGTTCTTGAACTGGTGCTGGCCGCCCTTGATGTAGGCCATGCGGTGCGGAGTCCACAGGCGCTGGAAGGCGTCGGGGACACCGGCGAGGGCAAAGTCGTCGGTAACGCCGGCATCCCCTGGATACCCTGCGCCTGTGTTCTCCTGCACGCTGCTGGTTCCGTTCCGCTAGCTGGTCCGGTTACGGACGGCTTCCGTGATCCGCTTGATTGCCTCGGCCACCGGAACACCGTTGTCCTGGCTTCCGTCACGGAAGCGGAAGGACACGGCACCTGCCTCGGCGTCGTCCCCGCCGGCAATCAGCACGAACGGGATCTTGTCCTTGCTGGCCGTGCGGATCTTCTTCGGGAAGCGGTCGGACGACGTATCCACCTCGGCGCGGATGCCTGCCGCCTTAAGCTGGTCGACGACGTCGAACATGTACTCGTTGAAGGCTTCCGCAACGGGGATACCCACCACCTGGACGGGCGCCAGCCAGGCCGGGAACGCGCCGGCGTAGTGTTCGGTCAGCACGCCCATGAACCGCTCCACGGAGCCGAAGAGCGCGCGGTGGATCATCACCGGCCGCTGCCGGCTGCCGTCCGCTGCCTGGAACTCCAGTTCGAAGCGCTCGGGCAGGTTGAAGTCCAGCTGCATGGTGGACATCTGCCAGGTGCGGCCCAGGGCGTCCTTCGCCTGCACGGAGATCTTGGGTCCGTAGAAGGCTGCTCCGCCCGGGTCCGGAACAAGTTCCAGCCCCGACTCTTGCGCAACCTCGGCGAGGGTCCTGGTGGCCTCTTCCCAGGCGGCGTCTTCGCCGACATACTTTTCCGGGTCCTTGGTGGAGAGCTCCAGGTAAAAGTCGTTCAAGCCGTAGTCCTTGAGCAGGTCCAGGACGAACGTCAGGGTCTTGGTGAGCTCGTCCTTCATCTGCTCGCGGGTGCAGTAGATGTGGGCGTCGTCCTGTGTCATGCCGCGGACCCGGGTGAGGCCGTGGACGACGCCGGACTTCTCATACCGGTAAACGGATCCGAATTCGAACAGGCGCAGGGGCAGTTCCCGGTAGGACCGGCCGCGGGACCTGAAGATCAGGTTGTGCATGGGGCAGTTCATCGGCTTCAGGTAGTAGTCCTGTGCCGGCTTGCGCACGGTGCCGTCCTCGTTCAGTTCGGCGTCCACCTGCATGGCCGGGAACATGCCGTCCTTGTACCAGTCGAGGTGGCCGGAAACCTCGTAGAGGTGGCCTTTTGTGATGTGCGGCGTGTAGACGAACTCGTAGCCCGCCTCGACGTGGCGCTGGCGTGAGTAGTCCTCCATCTCCTTGCGGATGATACCGCCCTTGGGGTGGAAGACGGGCAGGCCGGAGCCCAGCTCGTCCGGGAAGGAGAAGAGGTCCAGTTCCGAGCCGAGCTTCCGGTGGTCGCGGCGTTCTGCCTCGGCGAGCCGCTCCTGGTACGCCTTGAGCGCGTCCTTGGTGGGCCAGGCGGTGCCATAGATGCGCTGCAACTGCTGGTTCTTCTGGTTGCCCAGCCAGTAGGCGGAGGATGACCGGGTCAGGGCAAAGGCGTTGGAGATGAGCTTGGTGTTGGGCAGGTGCGGCCCGCGGCAGAGGTCGCACCAGACGGTGGTGCCGTCCTTGCGCTCCACGTTGTCGTAGATGGTGATGTCACCGGCACCCACCTCGACGTTCACGCCTTCACCGGCCTCGGCGGCGTCGTTCTTCTTGCCCAGCAGCTCCAGCTTGTAAGGCTCGTTCTTCATGGCCTCACGGGCTTCGTCCTCGTTGACCACGCGGCGGACGAACTTCTGGTTCTGGTTGATGATCTTCTGCATCATCTTCTCGAGGGTCTTGAGGTCCTCGGGGGTGAACGGCTCTGCGACATCGAAGTCGAAGTAGAAGCCGTCGGTGATGTAGGGGCCGATTCCCAGCTTGGCATCCGGCCGCAACTGCTGGACTGCCTGGGCCATGACGTGGGCGGTGGAGTGGCGGAGCACGTTCAGCCCGTCAGGGGAATCGATGGTGACGCCTTCGACGTCGGCGCCCTCGGGAAGTTCGTGGTCCAGGTCCTTCAGTTCGCCGTTGACGCGGGCCACAACTACATCGCGGCGCTCAAAGAAGAGTTCCGCACCGGTTGTCCCGGTAGTCACCTTGGTCTCTTCGCCATCGACGACGAGGGTGATCTGCTGGGCATCTGACACGGGTGTCTCCTATTCAAAGTTCAGGCTTCATAGCTTGTGGCGTACGGGGACCACAGCCAGCCATCGTCAATGCTATCTGTTCGGTGATAGGCCGACCAACGCGGCGCACGGCAGTGTCAGCCGTTGAATCCGGTAATGGCGAGGCTTCTGCTGATCCCGTCCAGCGAATGTGGCACGTCCGGCGCCTGGGCGGCGGGATCCGGGAACGGCAGGGTTTCGGTCCGGCTCAGGTCCCAGGCCATGCTGGCACTCAAACTGATTCCCCGGGGACCGGTCCGCCGGGTGGTACCCCTGATCAGGAGCAGCCGGGTGCCGAACAGGAGCATCCCAGCTTTTTCCTGGGCCTCGTGGAAGAATACAGAGTCAACACAGCCGGTGCCGTCGTCGATGCTGATGAACACCACCCGCCTGCCGCCCCGCATGGGAGGCGTCTGGGTGGCCACACGCACCCCGGCCACCAGGACCTCCGTACCGTTGCGCAGGCCCAGCAGTTTGTCTGCGGTGGTGACGCCCAGCCTGTCCAGCAGGGGCCGGTGGCTGTCCATCAGGTGGGTACTGACGTCCACCGCCATCAGGTCAAGTTCTACCCGGACGTTTTCCACCAGGGTTGGTTCCGGCAGTCCCGGGGCGACATTCCGCAGTTCAACATCCCCAAGGGGCAGCGACAACTGTCCCTCCAGGACCTCGACGCCTTTCCTGCTGCTGCCGGACGCCTGGAGCTTCTGCAGATGCTGCACCAGGTCCGCCCGGTTGGCAGTACCTCCCGTCTCCCGGTGCAGCGAATCGAAGGCACCCAGTTGCGCGAGCCTTTTAATGTTTGGCTTGCTGATTTTCGACCTTGCCCGGAGGTCGGCCAGCGATTCGTAGGGCTGTCCGGCAACGATTCTCTTCAACTCTGTCCTGGAGAGCCCGTAAATACCGTTGAGGCTCAGCCTGATACCGAGTTTTCCGGCGTCAGGGCCGGACTGGGCCCGCTCCACCCGGTACTCTGCCTTGCTGAGGTTGATATCCAGAGGAAGGATCGGGATGCCCAGCCTTCTCGCCTCGGCAACCAGCAGCCGTTTGGGGTACATGCCCGGATCGTGCTCCCACAGCCCGGCAAGGAATGCCTCCGGGTGGTGGGTTTTCAGCCAGGCTGACTGGTAGGTGGGCACAGCGAAGGCCGCACCGTGGGCTTTGCAGAAACCGAAACTGGCAAAGGTCTTGAGGGTGTCCCAGACCTTGTCAACGACGTCCGCTGAATACCCCTTTATTTTTGCCTTCCTTCGGAAATAGTCTTCGACGCCGGCTTCGCCCTCTTCGCTGCTCAGGGCCCTGCGGAACTCGTCCGCTTTGGCCAGGCCGCACCCGGTCATGACGTCGAACGTCCTCAAGATCTGCTCGTGGAACACGGTCACGCCGTGTGTTTCCGCCAGCACCGGTTTCAGGTCGGGGTGGGGGTAGACCTCCGGGGCAAACCCGTGCCGGTGTTCAAGGAAGGGCCTCACCATATCCGACTTCATGGGCCCGGGCCGGAACAGCGAAATATCGATGATGAGGTCGTTGAATTCACGCGGGGCCATCTTGCCGATCAGCTCGCGCTGGCCCGGTGATTCGATCTGGAAGCAGCCTAAAGTGTGCGTGCTGCGGATCAGTTCGTAGGTGGGCTCGTCATCGAGCGGCACGGCGTTGAGGTCTATGTGGCCGTTGTCAGCAATATAGGCCGGTCCCGAACCATCCGCCCCGGCAGGGTGCCGGCCGGCAGTAACAACCTCTTTCTTTGAAGGATGAATCCGGATGATTTCCCGGACCGCGAATGCCATGGCGCTTTGCATCCGCACACCTAGGACATCGAGCTTCAGCATGCCCATGGGGTCCATGTCGTGCTTGTCGAACTGGCTCATGGGCAGCCCCAGTCCGCTGGGCTGTACCGGGGTGCGGTCCAGGAGCGTGGCGTCGCCGAGGATCACCCCGCAGGGATGCATGGAGATGTGGCGTGGCAGCCGGTCAAGGCGTTCGGTCAGGTCCACCAGCAGATCGAGCTGCTGGTTGCCGTCGGCATCGCGCTGCTCAACCCTTCCGGCAAACTCCTTGAGTTCGGGCTTTTCCTGCAGCGCTTCACGGAACTTGCGGGCTGAGAAGCGCCACAGCTGCTTGGCGATCTCCCCCACTTCGCCGTCATCCATGCCGAGCGCCATACCGGCATCGCGTACCGCTCCCCTGGCCCGGTAGCCGTTCTGCATGCTCATCAACGTGACCCGCTCCGCACCGAACCGCTCGAAAATCCGCCGGTAGACGTTGTGGCGCTCGGCACTTTCGACGTCGATGTCGATGTCCGGCAGGGTTGCCCGGTCCTGGGAGAGGAAACGCTCGAAGATCAGGTCATGCTGGAGGGGGTTCACGTGGCTGACGTCGATGAGGTAGTTCACAAGGCTGGAAGCGCCGGATCCGCGGGCCGCAGCCCGGACACCCATGTCCTGGATCATCCTGGACACCTCTGCCACTGTCAGGAAGTAGGAGGAAAAACCGAGGTTCCGGATGATGCCCAGTTCATGCTCAAGCCGGGACACCATGGTTCTTTCCGCCGCCCCGCTGATGCCTGGAAACCGCCTGCCGATCCCTGCATTGCAACGCTCCACCAGCTCCTGATGCGGGTCCTGGCTGATCCCCAGCACGGCAGTCTCCGGCACAACAGGCTGCTTCCACCCCATGTCGGCAGCGGGATCAATCCGGCACAGGTCGGCGAGCGCCTCGGTCTGCGTCATCAGCTGCTTCAGGTCAGCGGCACCGTAACCTGCGGCAGCGATGATTTCCTTGCCGAGCAGGAGCATCTGGTCAGCAGACTTTAGCCAGCCCTGGCCGGTGGGTTGCAGCAGCGGTTCGGTGGCGAGTTCCGGAAGCGATTTCAGGGTCCTTGCCGAATCAAGAACATCAGCCGTGGGTGCGCCGTCCGCAGCACAGTACCGGACTGCGTTGGTCAGAATCGCCGGTACGTGGTGTTCCTCGGCAAGCCGGAGCATGCGGACTGCGTGGGCAGTGCTCAATGGTGACCCCGGGGCGCTGAGCTGGGAGACAACCTCTGCCACCACCGTCCCGGCTGGCATGGCATCCAGCCATTGCTTAAAAAGGGTACGCGGGCGTAGATAGCGCCGGCCTCCCATTGCCCGGCCAACATCCGAGTCCGGGCCGATCAGGACAGTCAGTACCGGCTTGAGGGTCTGGGGATCAAGCGTCCTGGAGGCAAGTTCGGCACGTGTCACGGCAACCGGTACCGCTCCCCCGGCTTTTCCCGTTGTCCGTGCGTGGGCATCGGAGATCAGGCGGCACAAGGCCCGATAGCCGGCACCGTTGTTGTGCCCGCGGGCAAGGACAACCACCCTGCTTGCCACCTGGGTACGGTGGTCGCCGTCGTCGTCAAGGACCGCAAGGTCAACTCCCACGATGGGATCCAAACGGGCAGCCATGCAGGCCTTAAGGTGCTTGATGGTTCCATACAGGCCGTCGCGGTCCGTGCAGGCAAGGGCGGTGGCGCCGTCCGCGGCGGCAGCCTGTGCCAGTTCATCCGGCCAGGAAACCCCATAGTGGGCGCTGAATGCGCTGGAGACGTGAAGGTGCGTGAAGCTCATGCTGTTCTGGGCCGGAGGGCATCATGGATCCGCACGAGCCGCCAGCGGCCACTGCGGATATGGCGGGAAAGGTCAAGGGTCAGTGGTTCACTGTGCGCCGTGCTTCCGGCGGCTCCCTCCGGGGACGGCAATACCTGCACCCGCCAGATTTCATGGTCCACCACCCCGGGACCGCTCCCCAAAGGCGCCCTGCTGTCTTCCGCCCACCACTGGCGGCGCTCATACCAGCGCATTGGTTCGGCACAGACATCGTAGGACCTGCCGGCCCAACCAAGGCTTACAGGCTGGCCCTCAGGAGAGCACAGGACATCAACGGATTCGCTGAACATGCCCATGTCGCCTCCCGGAATACCTGACCCTATTCGAATATGTGTTCGAACAGTTCAAGTCTACGCCCGGTTCAGCCCAATGCATAGAAAGTGGCCGCGGGGCTTCCCCGCCGTTGCCGGACAAGGGGGTGGACGGAGCGGAAAGCAGGGAGCAGGATGGAGCCATGGAAACCCAAGACGCACTCCTCAAGCAGGCAAGCCTCAAAGCACAGGACTCCACCCTCGTGGCCACCTTCGACATCGACGGCACAATTCCAGGGTCCGGCGCATATGTCGTGGGACTGGTCGGGGCCACCCCGGATTATTCGTCCCAACGGCGGCTGTGCATTGAGTTCATGAACGGGGAGGCCATTGCCTTCTACTCGTTCAACCGCGAACAGGGCATTGAGGAGAACTACGACCTGTCAGGTGTATCGCACTCCGAAAACACCATTACCGGGCAGTTTCCCAAGGCAGCCATCAATGGGCTGGGGCAGGGGCATGTCATCTCCGCCTTCAGTGAGGCGGACGGCCGGGAATTCCAGTCCGGCGTCCCGGTAGAGGAAGCCCTGTAAGGCTTCCTCTTTTTTCTTGCCCTGGGGCGAGGTTCAGCTGGATTCTTTGTGGACCCGCATCTCGAGTTCAATGAAGCCCGAGATCATGGCCCGGTACGTGGATTCCACGATGTCCGGGTCAATGTCCTTCTTCTCAGCGGCCGAACGGACGTGTTCGATGATCCGTTCCACGCGGTCAGGCGCACGGACCTCCGCGTCGTCGCCCTTCAGGGTGCCGGCGATGCGGATCAGCCGTTCGCGGCGGGCGATGAGGGTGACGATCTGTTCATCCACCTCATCCACAGCAACCCGGACGGCAGCGAGCTGTTCCTTGTCCGCCAAAGCGTCCCGATCGTTTCCTTGAATAGTTGCCATCGTCTGACAGTATCGAAGCATGCAGCCAAGAGTCGACTTCATTTCACTGGGCGTCCGCAGCGTTCCAGCGTCCAGGGCGTTCTACGTGGATGGCCTGGGCTGGCCGATCCACAAGGAGGTTGCCGGGGACGTGGTGTTCATCCAGGTCAACCATGGCCTGGTGCTTTCACTCTGGGACGCGGGGCAGATGCAGGCGGAAGCAGGCGTCAGCGCCCCGGGGCCGGTCCCCTCCATCACCCTCAGCCAAAACCTGGCGAGCGTTGAGGAGGTGGACCAGGTAATGGCGGAGGCGGCGGCCGCGGGTGCCGCCATTGTTGCCGAGCCGGTCACCCAGCCGTGGGGCGGCTATACAGGGTACTTCGCGGACCCGGACGGTTTCCGCTGGGAAGTGGCGTACAACCCCACCTGGGCTGTGGACGACGACGGTTCAGTCACCGTCTAAGTCAACGCCGCCGGGGCGGGGACTCCTAGAACAGCGCCTCCACGGGCGTGATCAGTTCCGGACCGTTGTTGCGCACGTTCCCGACTTCCTTGCCCACCGACTCCACGCGCCAGTCCGCAGCAACGTCCTTGACGCCGGACCGCACGAGGTCCACCAGGCCGGCGGCATCATCAGCTTCCGGGTCCAGCCAGGCCTGCATGGTGGCCTTGTCCATGGGCAGCGGAACCCGGTCATGCAGGGCAGTGAGCTTCCCGAACACTGTCGATTCTGATCCCGGAGGCGGTGTGTCCGTTGTCAGGATGGAGGTGGAAAGCATCCACTGCCCGGGCTCGCCGGCCGGCACGGAGGGGTCCCTCCACCATTCGTAGAGGCCGGCAAAGACCAGGCCCCCGTCTTCCCCGGGATGCACGTAGTAGGGCTGCTTGGTCTTTCCCGGGCCCTGCTTCCATTCGTAGTAACCGTCCGCCGGGACTGCACAGCGCCGCGACTGGACAGCCTTACGGAACGCCGGCTTCTCCAGCACGGATTCGCTTCTGGCATTGATCATGCGGGAACCGATGCCCGGATCCTTCGCCCAGGAAGGGACGAGCCCCCAACGGGCAACATGCAGCTGCCGGACCTGCCTGCGCTCCGGCCCGTCATCCACCAGCCGTTCCAGGACGATGGGGACGTCGTCAGTGGGCGCCACATTCCACGACGGCGGAATGCTCACCTCGTCCTCCAGCTCGGCGTCGAATTCCGCCAGGAGGTCCCCCACAGCACGTGCCATCACATAGCGTCCACACATGGCTCCAGCATGCCATCGGCGACATCTGCTGTCATCCGGGCCGTCCGGGAAGCCGCGGGCGCACGGGAATAGGGGGAGGCACGCTACCGTTGACAGGAACGGAACCCTACATCGACACAGAGGAGACCCCTGTGGATTTCACTCCCGAATCCGGCACAATCACCATGTTCTCCACCACCTGGTGCGGCTACTGCAACCGGCTGAAGAAGCAGCTGGATGCGCAGGGCATCGGCTACACGGAGATCAACATCGAGGAAGCGGATGGCACCGCCGAACTCGTGGAGCAGCTGAACGGCGGCAACCGCACCGTTCCCACCGTCCTGTTCTCGGACGGTTCGGCCGCGACCAACCCGTCAGCAGCCGAGGTTAAGGCGCGCCTGGCGGCATAAGCACCGCCAGCCGCACACACTTCGCCATGCGGGTCATGCCCCCAGGCTGCTGAAAGAAGCAGACTCCAGGGCGGCATGGCCCGCATACGTTTGCAGCAGCGCGTCCTCAACGGCCTGGACGGTGGCACCGGGCACCAGGTCTTCGACGGCGCCCGCAGTGGCAGGCTTCCATTCAAGCCCCAGGGCGGCGTAGCTGTCCGTCAGGACTTTCCGGATCGGGGCGGAGTTTTCCACCACGATCACGGAGCTGAACAGCCAGCCGCCCGCCACGACCCGCTGGGCCGTGCCCACGAGCTTGATCCGGTGTGAGGAATCGTCCGGATGTGTTCCGTGGACGCTGAACTCGCCCGGGCAGTACTCCCCCGGTATTTCCCCCACGGCGGCGTGGACGCCGACCGACTGCAGTGCCTGGGCGAACAACTCCCCGAAGTACCCGAAGCGGGTTTTGGAGCCGGCGATCGCATCCGCGTCCGGCTCGATGTGGTCCACCACCAGGGTCCCCTGGTGATAGGCAGCGGCGCGTCCGCCGGCCCTGCGGACCAGCGGTTCAAAGCCGTTGTCACGGCAGGCGCGGGCCGCTGCTTCAAACCCCGGCAGGCGGGTGTCCCGCTGTCCGAACGCCACGGTGGGGGCGGGACGGTAGAGCCGAAGAGTGGGGCCGATCTGCCCCGACCTGGCCTTTGCCAGGAGCTCCAACCCGAATTCCAGGTCCCGCCCCGCTCCCAGCGAAACTTCCTGCCGCACCACTGTCAGCGTGCGCGTTTCCTGAACGGGGTGATGCATGGTGCCGGGCTCCCTTATGGTCATCTCGCAGTTCCTGGTTGAACTGCCGGCGGACGGGCCAACCCTAGGTTACGCCGTCGCCCACCCACGACGTTTGAAGGCCACGGCGTCCGGCCCACAGGCCCGACAGCAATCCGTGCAGCAATCCGGCCACCACCAAGTCCCACTGATCAGCAGCCGGTCAGGTCCGGCGCAGCGTCAGAATCTGTTCGGCGCGCCCGAAGGGGCCCTGCCGGTCATGCAGGACCGTGGACGTCAGGCCGATCCCGTCCCCGCCGAAGGACACCGCGTTGTCCAGCCCCAGCCACTCCCCTTCGGGCCGCCGGTACATGTGGATCTGCAGGTCCAGGTTGGGGAAGGCGTAGCTGTCCTTGCCGGGCGGCACCCGGGCGGCGATCCCGTTGGCGGTGTCCACCAGGCCCATCAGGCGGGCCAGATCGGTGCTGTCCTCCCGGTCCGTCAGCGGGTGGTCGGTGCGGAGCCACACCTTGCCGGCGCCCGGCCGGTGCCCTTCCGCAACCCGCATCTCGAGGGACCGGATGTAGCCGCCGGGCCAGACAGCCGAACCGTCGTAGGGCTTGCAGTCGTCCGGGCCCGGAATGGCGGAATCCTCGACGGCGGCGACGGCACCAGTGTCGCTGGTGATCATCCGCCAGGCGGTTGCCCGGATTGCTGTCCGGCCCGCAGCCACCAGCTCTGCCTGCAGGAGTTCGATGGTCTTCCCTGGCCTCAGCGTGGAGGTCTCGATCTGGAATTCCCCGCCCGGGATCAGTCCCAGGATCTCGTAGCTGAGCCGGGCCATCCGCATGTCCCCCCGCGGCTGGTGGCGTTCAAGGGCTTCGGCCAGGAGACCGGAGGCCGGCGCCATGTGCTGTTCGTGGGCGTTCCAGGCCCCCTGCGCATGGATGGTGGAGCGGAAGCGGCCGCTGCCGAGGACCTGGTAGTAGGCGTTGCCTTCAGCAAGCTTTTGGAACTCTTCAGTCAACGCTGGCCTTTCGCAGAGAACTTCAGTGAATTGCCACTAACTCTAACGGCTCGCGCCGGAACGCCAGCAGCGGTCCGGCGCGAAATGCTGGGCCAGCGAAATGTTTGAGTCTGGGTGAAGCCAGCGGACTAGACTCAAGAACTGGTCCTGTCAGCGACCTCGAAACGAGGTAATCCATGCGCGTCATCAGTTACAACCTCCGCAAACACAAGGCCAGCGGCGAGCTTCTTGCCCTGGCCAGGAACCATGACGTCGATGCCCTCTGCCTCCAGGAGGTGGATGCGACCGACCTCCCCGAAGCCCTGGGGCCGCTGCATCTGGCGCATGTCACGAAGGGAAACCGCCTGGGCCTCGCCGTCTACTACCGCACCAGCCGCTTCACCGCACTGGACACCCAGTCCTTCGCCCTGAAGAAGTCGATGCATGACAGGGTCCTGGCTCCGGCGCACGAACGGCTGATTGGGGTGCGGGTGATGGACAACGACACCCAGCATGAACTGGTGATCGGCTCGTTCCACGCGGCGCCGCTGACCGCCTCCAATTCGCTCCGGCGCAAGCAGATCCACGCTGCCCATGCCGAACTGCTCAGCATGGGAAAAGGCCTGATGACGCTGATGGTGGGCGATTTCAACTACCCGTTCTTCACCAAGAACCTGGACATCCACATGAAGAACTCCGGGTACGCCCTCTCCCTCAGCAACCGGCGCACTTACACCAGGTACAAGGTATTCAAGGGCCACTTCGACTTTGCCACGTCCCTGGGCCTGGACATCCAGAGCGTAGAGACGCTGCCGCGCGGCAACTCCGACCACCTGCCCATCCTGGTCACGGCGGAATACGGTCCGGACTACTAGGAAGCCCCGCCGGGATACGGGCCGGCGGCAGCAAGCCGCCGCCTCAGGTCCGGCCAGGCGGCAGCGAAGCCGGGGTGCAGTTCCTTCCGCTCCACCTCATCAAGGGGGACCCACAGCAGTTCGATGCTCTCGGGATCGCTGATGACCGGGTCGAACGGCTCTCGTACCAGCACCACCACCGTTGTGTAGGACCAGTAGCCCAGGTCCAGGAGGGAAGTGAACAGCACGTCCACACCCTCTGGCGGAACCGCTGCCTCCTCCTGGGCTTCCCGCAGCGCGCCGGTCACGGGCGCCTCGCCCTGGTGGAGCGCTCCACCGGGCAACCCCCACGTTCCGCCGTTATGGCTCCACACCGCGCGGTGCTGCAGCAGCACCCCCCTGGGCGGATCGAACGCCAGAACGCCGGCCGCGCCGAAACGCCCCCAAAAGCGTCCGCGGTCCCCCTCCACCCAGGCGTCGCCCGGATCCCGGGGACCGGTGCGGAGGGGCGGGGTGGCGGACGCTGCGGAAGCCGGAGAATGATCCATCAGCCCAGTCTGACAGGTACATCACGCCCGGGCCCAGCACAGGCCGGGCCTCAGTTGCCGTGCGGGCGTTCGACGGCGAAATCACCGCCGGGATACATGATGGTTTCGTGCCCGTCATCAAAGCGGACCAGGTAAGGCGGGGTTCCGTCTTGTCCCCGCACTTCCAGGATCACCCCGTGGCGGTCCGTGGATCCAACATGCCGGCCGTGGACGATAATGCGGTCGCCCTGCGCTGCCTCCATGGCAATCACCTCCCAGCCCCCAGATTACGACTCTCGCGGGAACCGAAACAGGCCCAGCGTGGCAGGATTTCCCTATGCCGCTGAACATCGTCCTGGTTGCCGATACCCACATCCCCAAGCGGGCCAGAGACCTGCCCGCCCCGGTGTGGACCGCCGTCGAAAGCGCAGACGTGGTCTTCCACGCCGGTGACTGGGTGCAGGCCGGGGTCCTGGATAAATTCCAGGAACGCAGCCGGTCCCTGGTGGGCGTCTACGGGAACAATGACGGGCCGGACCTGCGCGCCCGCCTCCCTGAAACCGCGCACATCACCCTGGACGGCATCCGTTTTGCCATGGTCCATGAGACCGGGCAAGCCAAGGGCCGGGAGCTGCGGTGCGAGGCGCTCTATCCGGACACGGACGTCCTGGTCTTCGGGCACAGCCACATCCCCTGGGACACCACGTCCCCGGCAGGCCTGCGGCTGCTCAACCCCGGCTCCCCCACGGACCGCCGGCGCCAGCCCGCCTGCACGTACATGACGGCAAAGGTCGACGGCGGCCGGCTGGCGGAGGTGCGCCTGGTGGAGGTGGCGCGGGAGTAGTTCCGGGTTGGCAGGTGGCCGCCGGTTGCCTAGGCTGGGACGGTAAGCATACTTAGCTTCTTGGAATCCACCCAGCAGGAGGACCGCCATGACAGACCAGTACACTTTCCGGAATCCGGTCACCGCCTACGAGCACATTTCCCCGCCAGAGCAGCACCAGCCAGAGCCCGGGCTGGACGCGGAGCTGATGCCCAAGGCGGACCTGGGTGAGGAAACCTACCGCGGAACGGGGCGGCTGGAAGGCCGGAAGGCCATCGTCACCGGTGCGGATTCGGGCATCGGGGCCGCCGCGGCCATCGCGTTCGCCAGGGAGGGCGCCGACGTCGTCATGTCCTACCTGCCGCAGGAGGAGGAGGACGCTGCCAGGATTGCGGGCATTATCGAAGCCGCGGGACGCAAAGCCGTGAAGGTTCCCGGGGACCTAAAGGACCCGTCTGTGTGCCGGGACGTGGTGGATACCGCCGTGGCCGTCCTGGGCGGTGTGGACATCCTGGTCAACAACGCCGGAAAGCAGGTGGCCCAGGAGGACCTCGCGGACATCACGGACGAGCAGTTCGACCACACCCTGAAGACCAATGTCTACGCCATGTTCTGGCTGACCAAGGCAGCCCTCCCGCACATGCCCGCGGGGTCCACCATCATCAACACCACCTCGGTGCAGGCCTACAATCCCTCCCCGACGCTGGTGGACTACGCCACCACCAAGGCCAGCATCAACAACTTCACCAAGGGCCTGGCCCAGCAGCTCGCTCCCAAGGGGATCCGTGTCAACGCCGTGGCGCCGGGACCCATCTGGACTCCGTTGCAGGTCAGCAGCGGCCAGCCAAAGGAGGACCTGCCGGAGTTCGGGCAGTCCACTCCCCTGGGCCGCGCCGGCCAGCCCGCAGAACTCGCGCCGGCCTACGTTTTCCTGGCCTCGCCCGAGTCCAGTTTCGTGCTGGGCGAGACGCTGAACGTCAACGGCGGCAGCCCCACCCCATAGTTCTTATGCCTGGTCCTGCCCGGCGAGCAGTTCATCGGTGGTTTCGTCGGGCTGGCCGTCGAAGAACTGTGCAAGAACGGTCTTGAACACCGTTTCGCCGGGCGCCGCGCGGAGGAACAGCGTCATGGACGACTGCAGCTTGCGGGCGTCAATGCCACCCAGAATATCCTCGGCCGTGCGCCCGGCGTGGTTGGTCAAGGCCTGTGCGCACTCCAGCAGGCGCGGACCCAGCACGTCGTGCTCAAGGTATCCCCGGGCTTCGTCCAGTGACCTGATGGCATACTTCCGCGAGGTGGCGCTCTGCCCCAGCCCGGCGATCTGCGGAAAGACGAACCACATCCAGTGGCCGCTCTTGCTGCCCAGCTGCAGTTCGGACAAGGCCTGCTCATATGTCCCGCCGCTGTCCTGTGCAGCGACGAAGCGTTCAAGGTCATAGGGATCGTTCATGGATGTCTCCTTGTCGGGGGGTGTTGGGACCGGGCGGGAAGCCGGCGCCGGGCGGCCGCCCAAGTACTGCTGCAGCCTGGCGCAGGCTGGCATGCGGGTCCTGGGCCCACCGCGCCAGCACCACATCGGCGCGCTGCCTGTCGCGCTCCGGCAGCCCGGCTAGCAGCGGCGCCACCACATCGGCCACCAGGGGTCCTTCCAGTTCCGCCGTGGAGGCGGAGCGGAGGAACCCTTCGATCCGGGTCAGGTCCGAGTGGCGCAGCCATCCGGCCTTGGCTTGGAGCAGCACCACGGCAGCCAGCCGCCGCTCGAAGACCGGCCGTTGGCCAGGTTTAGGCCGGCCCCAGAGGACTGAGGCCAGCTGGACGGCGGCATCGTGGTCCAGGGCTTTAAATTTCCGCAGCGCATCACTGACGGTTCCCCGGACAGCGCCTATGGAAGATCCGTAGGAGGCGAGGACCCCGCCCAGCCGGGTGGCGACGTCGTCCGCGCGGTACCAGGAGCCCTCGTTCTGCAGTGTACGGTCGATGAATTCCGCCGCCGCGGCAACAACCTCCGGCCCCGCCGTCACTGCCGGCCTGCCGCGGCGTGGTTGATGCAGAACGCGGTCCATGGCCGGGCTTCCAGCCTGCCCTCGGCAATGGCTTCGCCGCAGACGGCGCAGGTGCCATAGGTTCCGGCGTCCAGCCGGGCGAGAGCGGCCTCCACCTGGTCCAGGCCGGCGGCGCTCTGTTTCAGGAGTGCGGCCGCCTGGGACAGCTCGAAAGCGATCGTGGCGCCCTCGGGATCGTGTTCGTCGTCGACGTTTGAATTGAGCCGGGCCGAACTGGCCGAGGCGATGTCCGCGCGAAGGTCCGGAAGCAGCGCAGCCTTCCGCTTCCGCTCCTCCTCGAGCAGCACCCGGAACCGCTCAAAATCTGGCATGGAGAAAGCCTAGCGCGCTTCTCAGTACCAGTTCCTGGCTACGGAGTGGTCCCAGGCCGCGCAGGGTGTACGGTAGCGGTCCCGGATATACCCGAGCCCCCACTCGATCTGCGTACGGTAGCTGGTAAGCCAGTCGCTGCCGGCGCTTCCCAGCTTGCCGGGCGGCAGGGCCTGCGGAATCCCATAGGCCCCGGAGTAGGGGTTGGTGGCGGTGGTCAGCCAGTTGGATTCCTTGGTCCAGAGCTGGGCGAGGCACAGGAACTGGTCCTGGCCCCAGCCGTAGGCTGCAAGGCGGCCGGAGGCGTAGCTCTTGGCCGCAGCGGGATCGTTGACGGCCCCGCCTGGAACGGAGGGCACGACGACGGCGGGCGGGCCGGGGGTCGCAGGCGCCGGGGCAAGAGGGGCGGGGTTCGCCGGCGCCGGGTTCACGGGAGCAGGATTTACCGGGGCCGGATTTAGCGGCGCGGGATTCGCTGGCACCGGCGCTGCCGGGACCGGGTTTGCCGGAGCGGGAGGTCTTTGAGCACCGGCAAGGGCAGCATCTGCAGCTGTCTGCCGGCGCGCCTGCTCCTCGGCAGCCGCTCGCTTGGCAGCCTGGGCCGCCTCATAGGCTGCGAGCGCCGCCTGGCCTTGCCGGTATTCGCCCTCGAGCGCAGCCGTCGTGCCCTTGAGGGACGCCAGCTGCGCGGTCAGCTCTCCGCTGCGCCGCTGCTCTTCGGCGACCTGGCGGGCCACCGCGTCCTGGGCGGAACGGGCAGCGTCCAGCTTGGCCTTCGCCTCTCCGGACAGTCGTTCGCGCTCCGCCCTGGCGGTCTTTTCCTGCTCCGCCAGCGCAGCGGTGGCTTTGCCGGCGGCCTCCGCCCGGCTAACCAAATCCGCCGTCTTGGCTCCCACCACCTCAACGACGTTGAGCCCGTGGATGCTGTTGTTCTCCAAAGCTTCCAGTGCCACAAAGAATCCCATGGTGGTTCCGCCGGTCTTGTACGATCTGGCGGCCAGCGCACCAACGGCCTGTTGATGCCGCTGCAACTCCGCGTCCGCCTGGGCAGCCTGGCCTGCAAGGGCATCCACCCTGGCCGTTGCGGACTGCAGGGCGGCGTCCGCCAGTGCATAGTCGGCTGCGGATGCCACGGCGGCCGTCCCGAGCGCTTCGGACTCGGACCGCAGGCCTTGAAGCAGGCCTGTGATGTTCTCGATCTCGGCCGCCTTCCCGGCTTCAGACTGCTGCGCCTTCTGAACGTCTTCCCACGATGGGTACCCGCCCGGCGGAGCCTCATCCGCGGCCGCCGGAAGCAGGGCAACGGGGCCGGCCAGGGCAAGTGCCAGCAGCCCTCCCAACAGCGGGGGCTTGAACATGCTTCCGACCAGGCGCATAGCTCAGAAGCTTAGCGGGTTCAACACAAGGTTGAGGGTTTGGGCGGCCTCCCCCGCTACCTTTATAAGTTTGTGACATAAATAACAGGCCACGCCAGCTGCCAAATATCACGCGAGGTCAGAAAGGTGTGCTAGTACTTCCAAACGTTTGCTTAATATGATAGAAGCGCCTCGTATGTTACCCAAACGTGACAATCGCTGCGCGGTCGGGTTATGGTCTTCAGGTGTCCCTCCCAAACGGGACATTCCCATCAGTATGCCGAGCCCTGCCACTGACCCGGGATTCAATCGCTTTCCAGCTGGCAGGGACGGGGGAACCAAGTTTCCACGGCCGTTACGGCCTTGGGGTTAAGTCGATAGCGCCTCCGTCCATTGTGGGCGGTGGCCTTCGGCCGGGTATCTCCAACCCGAACCCGACAGCTCACCCCGCAGGCATGGGAGAGGCGATCACACGTGTCAAAAAATTTCCCTACCGCCCGTCACCGCGCAACTCCGGCCCGCTCAATCGCGCTCCAGGGCTTGGCTGCTTCCGCAAAGTCCCAGGCACGGACGCTCAGCCGTCCGGTGCTCGCAGTTGCCGCTGCGTCCGGCATTGCGTTCGGTGTTGGAGCTCCCGCCCATGCAGGCGTAACCGGCCCGGATACCACCGAGACCGCTAGCGTCCAGGCGTACGGCGCTCCGGCAGCCGCAGTGGCTGCCCCCGCCGCCGCAGCCCCTGCCGCCGGCAACGTCTACACCGTGGTTTCCGGAGACACCCTGGGCGCCATCTCGGCCGCTCACGGCGTCAGCCTGAACGATGTGCTGGCCGCCAACGGCCTGGACATCTCCACCATCATCTTCCCCGGTGACCAGATCACCATTCCGGGCGCCGGCTACGTGGCACCTGCGGCTGCTCCTGCCCCGGCCGCACCTGCCCTGGCGAACACCGGCTCCACCATGAACTATGCCTCCGCGGCCGTTGCCCCGGCTCCGGCCCCGGCCCCCGCACCTGCCGCGACCGGCACCGGCACGGGTGCAGCCATCCTGGCTTCCGCCTACAGCCAGTTGGGCGTGCAGCAGGACTGCACCGCCATGGTGGAGAAGGCCCTCCGCTCCGTCGGCAAGTCCGTCGGTGACCTGGCTCCCGGCCAGTTCTACCAGTACGGCACCACCGTGGGCACCCCCGCCCCCGGCGACCTGGTGATCACTGCAGGCCACGTGGGCGTCTACGCCGGCGACGGCCAGGTTGTCAGCGGCGGCGTGGACGGCTACAAGACCGAAGTCCACTCCATCAGCTGGCTCGGCGGAGCTTCCTTCGTCCGGGTAGCGTAGTTATCCCGCGCAACTGAAGCAGCCGCACCAAGAGCTGCGCACATAAGGGCGGCAGCCGGGAAGACCCCGGCTGCCGCCCTTGCCGTCTTCACGTGTTGCCACCGGGGCCCGCCGCCATTTTGCGGCTCAGCCTGTCAGGTGCCGCAGAACGTCATGTACTTGCCGAAGTCTTCCGGCGCGCCTTCGGCGTAGCGTTCCAGCCCTGGTCGCTCTTCGTAAGGGGCGCCCACTGCTTCAAGGAGCCTGGTAAACGGCTCCAGGTCGCCGCCGGTGGCCGCAGCGAGCGCCTCTTCCACCAGATGGTTGCGCGGAATGTACACGGGATTCACCCGGTCCATTCGGTCCGCATCCGGCTTCATGGACCGCCAGCGCCCGGCCCAGGCGTCGAATGCTGCCAGGTCCATGACCATGCCCCGGACAGGTCTTTCATTTCCGCGCGCTGCTTCGCCCAGGTTGCGGAAGAACCGCGTGTAGTCCACCGGGCCGTCCTTCAAAATCGCAACCACCCCGTCCACCAGTTCGGATGCCGCTTCGGCCTCAGGGCTTCCGGCGGGGCTGGCGGGCAGGCCCAGCTTGATCCTCATCCCGTCGAACCAAGCATCGCTGTACTGCCTGCGGAATTCGCCCAGCGCCTCCACGGCGGGACCGACGGCCTGCTCCTGGTCCTCGTTGATCAGCGGAAGGATCGACTCGGCGAGGCGCGCCAGGTTCCATTCGGCAATAACAGGCTGGTTGGCGTAGGCGTACCGCCCGCCCACATCGATGGAACTGTAAACGGCGGCGGGGTTGAAGTCGTCCATGAACGCACAGGGCCCATAGTCGATGGTCTCGCCGGAAATGGTCATGTTGTCCGTGTTCATCACGCCGTGGACGAAGCCCACCAGCATCCATTGCGCCACCAGCGCGGCCTGGGCCGACACCACCGCCCGGAAAAGCGCAAGGTACGGATTCTCAGCTTCCGCGGCGGCTGGGTAATGCCGGCTGATGGCGTGGTCCGCCAGGCGGCGCAGCAGCTCGAGGTTGTCCGTGGCCCGCGCATACTGGAAACTCCCCACCCGCAGGTGGCTGCTGGCCACCCGGGCCAGGACTGCCCCGGGCAGCATCTCGTCCCGGCGCACCAGGCGTCCGGTGCCGACGACGGCGAGAGACCTGGTGGTGGGAATCCCCAGCGCGTGCATTGCCTCACTGACGAGGTATTCCCGGAGCATGGGCCCGACGACGGCACGCCCGTCACCTGCCCGCGCAAATGGTGTGCGGCCCGAGCCTTTGAGGTGGATATCGCGCAGGCGGCCGTTGGCGTCAAGGATCTCGCCAAGCAGGAGGGCCCGCCCGTCCCCCAGGAGGGGTGAGTATCCGCCGAACTGGTGCCCGGCGTAGGCCTGGGCCACCGGCGCCGCCCCCTCCGGCACGTGGTTGCCCAGCAGCAACCGCACACCCTCCGCGCTGCGCAGGTAGCGGGCATCAAGCCCGAGCTCTTCCGCGAGGGCGTCGTTGAAGACCAGGAGCCGGGGCTCCGGAGCTTCCTCCGCCTGCCAGGGAACAGCCATGTCTGCCAGTTCGCTGGCGAAACGGCTTTCGAGGATGACCGTTGATTCTGCAGCGGTAGTCATGGGTTAACCCTATCCCCGCGGTTGGTCCGTCGGTTGATCAGCCAGGTGACAAACCACAGGATCACGCCGATCGCCATGAGCCCGCCGGCTATCTGGTACTGGATCACGTTGCGTCCCACCCATGGGCCGGCAAGGAAAGCACACAGGATGGCTGCCACCAGGGGCAGGGGGCCGGGCGAGGTGAAAAAGACCTTGCGGTTCGGATCCCGCTTCCGGCGCAGCACCAGGCATGCCACGTTTACGACGGTGAAGACGCACAGCAGCAGGAATGCCGTTGTGCCGGAAAGGTTGGCGACGATGTTGCTTTCCGGATCGCTGGCCACATAGAGGATGAGCCCCAGCGCCAGGACCGTGGAGAAGGCGATGCCCGCCCACGGGGTGCGGCGGACCGGCAGGACCTTGCCCAGGGGGCGCGGCAGGACCTGCTGCCGGGCCATACCGTAGATCAGCCGGCTGGCCATGAGCATATTGATCAACGCAGTATTGGCCACGGCGAAGACGGCAAGGAACGGGAAGACCCTATCGATGGGAAAGTCCGGCGAGCCCTTATGCACCACTTCGAGCAGTGCCGCGCCTTCGGCTTCGCGGATTCCCTCCAGTTCTGTGGGTGTGAGCACGCTGACTACGGACACTGCAACCAGCATGTAAAGGAGCACGGCGATGCCGAGGCCGGTCAGCATGGTCCGGGGGAAGATCTTCTCGGGATTGCGCGTTTCCTCCACCATGTTTACCGAGTCCTCAAAGCCCACCATGGCGAAGAAGGCGATGGAGGTGGCGGCGGTGACGGCGAGGAACAGGCCCTTGTCCTGGTAGTCGCTGAAGACGAAGATCTCACCGGGGTTGCCTGTGCCCTGGGCCATGACGAAGAACCCGACGCCGATCACGATGCACAGCGCCACCATTTCCACCACGGTGAGCACCACGTTGAACTTGACGCTCTCCCCCACGCCCCGCAGGTTGATGGCGGCCAGCAGGAGCATGAATGCCAGGGCGACGGCGGTGATCACGCCCTGGCCGGGATCA
Organism: Arthrobacter sp. Y3221157; assembly: GCF_059089865.1. Taxonomy (NCBI): domain Bacteria; kingdom Bacillati; phylum Actinomycetota; class Actinomycetes; order Micrococcales; family Micrococcaceae; genus Arthrobacter; species Arthrobacter sp. Y3221157. Next base: position 5,341 of record NZ_JBNHFD010000022.1, on the reverse strand, counting down.
CCCATGGCCCCGTTGACCTCCAGCCCGCCGAAGAAATTCTGCGCCAGCACATTGGCCGAGGTTGAGGCGCTGGTGATGCCCGAGCAGACCACCGCGAATGCCACCAGGAACGTGACGAAGTGGATGCCGAACGCCTTGTGCGTGTACAAGGCGGCGCCTGCCGCCTGGGGATACTGGGTGACCAGCTCCAGGTAGGAAAAGGCCGTCAGCGTCGCCACCACGAAGGCCAGGAGGAACGGCAGCCAGACAATCCCGCCCACCGTCCCGGCCATGGTGCCCGTCACGGCGTAGACGCCGGCGCCAAGGATATCCCCCACGATGAAGAGCAGGAGGAGCTTGGGGCCCAGGACCCGTTTCAGCTCGGGCTCCCTGCCCTGCGGAGTAACGCCCTGGACTTCCTCGGATGTGGCGCTCACTGTCGGCCTCCTTGCCGGATCAGGTGGTGGGACTGGAAGATGCGTGCCACGTTGACACGGGGCTGCGCCGCTGCGGAAAGGGAATCCGCTGCAGGTCCGAGGCGGCCGTGACGGCAGCCGTGCCCGCGCGTGCGGATGCCTGCGCGGCAAGCACGGTGGCGTCGTCGCCGTAGCGGGACGAGAAATGCGTCAGTACCAGAGTGCGGACACCGGCGCGTGACGCCAGCTCCCCTGCCTGCCCGGCGGTGAGGTGGCGGTATTGCTGCGCCAGGCCGGCGTCGTCATCGCTGAAGGTGGACTCGGCAACCAGGAGGTCGGCGCCGTCGGCCAGTTCCTCAGCACCTTCGCAGGGCGCGGTGTCCATGACGAAGGCGAAGCGTTGGCCGGGCCGATGGATGCTGACGGCCTCCAGACTGACGCCGTTGAGGGTTCCTTCACGCTGGAGGCGCCCGACGTCGGGGCCCGCGATGCCCGCTGCCACCAGGCGGTCTGGCAGCAGGGTCCTGCCGTCCGGTTCCGCCAGCCTGTAACCGTAGGTATCGATGCGGTGCTTCAGCGGCCGGATCTCCAGTCCGTCAGCGATGATCCCCGCTCCCCCATGGGGGTGCAGGCGCAGGTCGATGCCGGGCGAACTCACGGAGACCAGGGCACGGACCACGTCCTCGCCGGCAAGCGGATAGTGAAGGTGAACGGGATGCCCCAGGCCGTCGAGGGCCATCCTGGACAGTACGCCGGGAAGACCGTAGCAGTGGTCGCCATGGACGTGAGTGAGGCAGATCCTGGTGATCTGGGTAGCCGGGACACCCGCGTGGATCATTTGCCGCTGCGTTCCTTCGCCCGGATCGAAGAGCAGTCCCTCGCCGTCCCAGCGCAGCAGGTATCCATTGTGGTTCCTGGTGCGGGTGGGGACCTGGGATGCGGTGCCGAGGATGACGAGTTCACGCATGTCTGAAAGGACCAAAAAGCAGGTTCCGGACGTATCCGGGACCTGCTTCCTGGTTTGGTGGTTTTAGTGCCGCCTGAGCATTCCCATAATCTTCTGGGCCATGCCGCCGGTCCTGCCGCCCGTTGCATGGGGCGTCCGCCTGGCGGCATTCATCCCGGTACCGCGGACTGTTCCGCTGGTTCCGGTCCTGCCTGAGAATCGTCCAGCGGCATTCCTGATCATGCTTCCCAAGTTCATGTGAAACTCCCTTAGTCCTGATCTACCAACTGATATTCATCAGCCTACTTATTAGTCTAGTCGTGATCCCGTTTTCGGCTAGGGTGCAATGCCCCATCCTTGATGTCAGCGCTCCAGGTCCTCGGGGTCGAATTCGCTGAGCGGCGACCCGCCGAAGTTCTCGGTGTCGTCACTTGCTTCAGCTTCGAGCCCCGTCGGGTTCTCACCGAAGTCCACGTCCGCCACGGCTTCACCGAGGGTGGGCGCATCCGGCGGCACCTGCTCATCGCCCGCGTTGTACCTGGCTTCCGCCGTCTCGTCGCGCAGCGTCTGATCACTCAGGAAATCCTCCTCTTCACCCGAAACAGCCTCTCCCTGGAGAAGCGGATCCTCCTGCCAGCGGTCCGGGTTGTCCTCCGCCGCACCAGGGTAGCTGTCCGGACCCTTGACGGGATCCAGTTCGAGGGACGCGCCGGCGCCGGGAGTCTCATCAAGGAGCACATCGTTCTCCTCGACCACCTCAAGGTTGTCATCGGGGAGGTTCTGTTCAGTCATGGTGATGCCTTTCTCTTGAACTCCGGCGAACAATAGTAAGCATACTGATGAAAAGGCCGGGATGTGAACCACGCACTGCCCGCTCCCGCCACTTGTGCTGCCGGCCTATGCTTTCGGAGCTGCAGGTTCCGCCTCGCCGTCGTCCACCGCCATGGGCGTCAGCACAGCCACTTGGTAGCCGCCGGCCCCCTCCACGAGCTGGTAGCAGAACCGCTCGCGGGCCCTGCCGCCGGAGAACCATGTGACATCGGCCCAGACACTCCCTGGCGCCTGGGCCAGCACTGCCACATGCTTCTCGATGTGGTTGACGCCTTCGTACTGCGGCCAGGCAGAGGCGAAGAACTGCTCAGTCTGGCGCGCGTCGGTAACGGCGAGCAGCTGGCCGGGGAAGACGATGAGCGAGGGAACGGCGTAAAGCCGGGACATCGCGGTTTCGTCACGGGCCACCAGTGACGCGGCATACCGGTCGAAGAAAGCTTCAACTTCCGGATGGGCGGCCGTCATGATGCTCCTTCTGCTGGATCAGTGCAGCAGCCAGGATCCGTCCGAGGGCGGTTCCGGCTTTCTGCGCAATTTGCGGAACAGGACAAGGAAAGGCCACGCCAGCAGCTGCAGCAGCCCTGCGACCAACAGCAGGCCTACCACCAGGACGAGGACCGGCGAGTACAGCAGGAATACGCCGATTGCGGCAGCGATATAGCCGCCCACAAGCGCCATAACTGCCCCAGGGTCCATGGGGACTCCTCTTGGGTTGTCGAAAAATTGAGGGAGGCGCGAGCCGTTGGGACGGGGAGACGCCGGACGGGAAGGGTGCACCTTGATTCCTGGGGCCGGAACTGCCGGTCCCGGGCACTTACAGCGCCCTAAGCGTGAATGTGGATCCGAGAGGTGGTGCGGGTTCGAGCGCCTGCCAGGCATCCCTCCGAGGGGCTGGGGTAATTCACCCAATGCATCCGGGCCGCATACTTCCTAACGGTCATCCCAGAGTACCCGGCGGCCTCCCGGGGTGGAAGTACCCACCGGGTCCCTTCCATGCCCCCGACTGGCAGCCTCTGCCCCCTGTGACCTTTGGCCCTATAAAACGCCGCCACCGGGCGGGAGGGTTGACCGTATCCAGCGCGGCAAAAAACGAGGAAGCACGGCCATGACAATCCACAAATCAATCGCCGTCGGCACCAACGACTCGGTGCAAGCCAGGCAGCCGTCCTGTGGGCAGCCCGACGTGCCCAAGCGGCGGATGTCCCGCTGGCGGTCCTCCCCGTCGTTGAGGACCGCCCGGCGGCCGCGCTCGCCAAGTATTCGGGCAAGGCATCCATGATGGTTACGGGATCGGGAAGTACACACCTTCGTTGCGTCCTGGCCGACAGGGCACTCCAGGTTGCGGCTACTGCAAAAGTTCCGGTTGCCGTGGCGGGGACAGAACCATGAAGAAGACCGGCGCAGTCGTCCTTCTCGTTTCGGCATACTTGTCTCGATCGTCGGCGCCACCATTTGGCCGCAGGAGCAGTGGCCTCGGTGGTGGGGTCCGTCCAAGGCGACGGATACTTGACGTCCGGCACCGCACGGCTCTCCGTCGGTTCCCATGCCCTCACCTCGCCCAGGCTGCCTTTCGACGTCGGCACGCTTAGGCTGCGCGCAACATCCGTTGATCCAGGCAAGGAGATCTTCATTGGGATTGCTCCCCAGGCAGATGTAGAGCGCTACCTGTCAGGCGTGCACCACTCGGAGCTGCTCGAGGTGGACAGCAGGCCTTTCCGGGTTGAGTACCGGGACATTCCCGGCACGGGCACGCCGGCACCTCCGGCAGGGCAACAGTTCTGGAACGCGTCCGTTACGGGTGCCGGCGAACAGGAGCTGACCTGGAACTTGGCTGCCGGGAGCTGGGCGATAGTCATCATGAATGCCGACGCCGGCCCGGGCATCGATGCCCGCGTGCAGGCGGGGGCCATGTGGCTGGTGAAGTGGTTCCTGGCCATTCCGCACTTAACCATCGTGGCAGGGTTCGCCATCCTGTTCACTGTCCGCTACCCGCGGGCCCTGTTCGACTTCAACGTCGGGGTCATGCGCTGGAACTGGAGGGTGGCGTTCTACGCCTACGCCGCAGCAGGCACCGACCTCTACCCGCCCTTTACCCTGGCACGCACCGCCTACCCGGCGGACTTCGAGGTGGACTACCCCGAAAGGCTCTCCCGCGTCCTCGTGCTCGCTAAGTGGTGGCTCCGGTCCATTCCGCACCTGCTGATCGTTGCCGCCCTCGCCGGCACCACCTGGACCTGGCAGGCAGAAAGCGAAGACCTCGGAACCACCTATGAACGGGGTACCGGCTTGTCCCTGCTGGGAATCCTGGTCCTGGTGGCAGTGGTGGCCTTGCTCTTCACCGGCCGCTACCAGCGCCCGCTGTTCGACCTGATTCTCGGCATCAACCGCTGGATCTACCGCGCCATGGCCTACACGGCCCTGATGCGTGATGAATACCCTCCCTTCCGGCTCGACCCGGGACCCGGGGAAACCAGGCGGACCTTCGGCCCTACCCCTCCGGCAACCGCCGAGACAAGATACGAGGGACCACCGCCGCCACCTGAGGAGCTGAAATGAGCACAGCGGAAACACCATTTGCCCGGATACTCGTGGGCGTCGACGGGTCAGAGCCGTCCGTCGAGGCGCTCCGGCAGGCCCAGCGCCTGGCGCTGCCCCTGGGCGCCAAGGTCCTCGCCACTGCCTACTGGGACTATCCCCAGGTGTACGCCAGCTACGTCATGATGGGCATCGAAGGCTTCCAAGAACGCGCCGGGCAGATCCTTGACGAGGCGGTTACAACGGCCTTCGGCCCGGAGACGCCGTCCAACGTCGTTGTGAGCCTGGTCCGGGGGCACCCCCGTGAGTCTATGATCGAAGCAAGCAGGGACGCGGACATGGTGGTGGTCGGACGGCGGGGCCATGGAGGTTTCGGGGGCATGCTGCTCGGATCCGTCAGTTCGGCCCTCGTGTCCCATGCCCATTGCCCGGTGCTGGTGGTCCACACGCCTGAGGCAGACCAGGGCGGGCACTGAGGGAGAAACCGAATGAGCGGGCCGGATATCGGCGGACCGCCGGCAGGTCCGCAGCCAAGCACTGGACGACGGCGGGCGGCCGCCATCGGGATCGCGGCCGCCTTGGTGCTCGTCGCCGTCGTCCTGGCCGTCCTGCTCCAGCGCCCCGCGGGGAACCC
>NZ_JBNHFD010000021.1:0-47379 GCF_059089865.1 Arthrobacter sp. Y3221157 | reverse complement strand
GCGGCAGGCGCTGCCGGCCGCTGCTGCGGACGAACCGGGGCGTTCACGCGGGGTGCCGCTGAGGGCCGGCTTCCGTCGGGAACAGTGCTGCTCGGCTTGGGAAATGAGTCGGGATTACTCACTCGTTACCTCCGTGGTGTCTTCGTTCGGCTCAGCGTCGCCCGAGGCGTCCTCTGACTCAACGGCCGGTGATTCGTCTGCCATTCCTGACCCGGCGGACTCCCCAGGGGCCCCGCCATCTTCAGCCAACGTTACGTCATCCTCAGGCGATTCCTCGCCCTCAAGGCCCCGTTCACTGTTGCGTGCCACTTCGATGATCCGGTCGTTCTTGTCCGGCTTGGCAAAGATGACGCCCATAGTGTCGCGCCCCTTGGCGGGAACACCGGCCACCGAAGACCGGACAACTTTGCCGCCCTCCATGACCACCAGCACTTCATCTTCCTCCTGGACGATGAGTGCTCCCACCAGGTCGCCGCGTTCCTCGGCAAGTTTGGCCACCTTGATGCCCAGGCCGCCGCGGCCCTGGAGCCGGTATTCCTCGACTGCGGTGCGCTTGGCATAGCCGCCCTCGGTCACGATGAAGACGAAGGAACCGTTCGTGACCACATTGGCGGCCAGAAGTTCGTCGTCTTCACGGAACTTCATTCCGGTCACGCCGGAGGTGGCCCTGCCCATGGGCCGGAGCGCATCCTCGGTGGCGGTGAAGCGGATGGACTGGCCCTTGCGGGAAACCAGCAGCAGGTCGTCTGTCTCGGAGACCAGCTGTGCGGACACCAGTTCGTCGCCGTCGCGCAGGTTGATGGCGATGACGCCGGCGGAGCGGTTGGTGTCGTAGTCCTCCAGCCTGGTCTTTTTCACCAGGCCCCGCTTTGTGGCCAGCACCAGGTACGGCGACTGCTGGTAGTCCTTCAGGTCCAGCACTTGGGCGATGTGTTCGTCCGGCTGGAAGGCCAGCAGGTTGGCCACGTGCTGGCCCTTGGCGTCGCGTCCGGCTTCCATCAGCTCATAGGCCTTGGCGCGGTACACCCGGCCCAGGTTGGTGAAGAACAGCAGCCAGTGGTGCGTGGTGGTCACGAAGAAGTGTTCCACCACATCGTCGCCGCGGAGCTGGGCACCCTTGATGCCCTTGCCGCCCCGCTGCTGCGAGCGGTAGTTGTCGCTGCGGGTCCGCTTGACGTACCCGCCGCGGGTGATGGTGACCACCATCTCCTCTTCAGGGATGAGGTCCTCCATGGACATGTCGCCGTCGTAACCCATGAGGATCTTGGTACGGCGGTCATCGCCGTGCTTGTCCACGATCTCACCGAGTTCGGTGCTGATGATCTCGCGCTGGCGCTGTTCGGAGCCGAGGATCTCGTTGTATTCGGCGATCAGTGCTTCGAGTTCTGCGTGCCGGTCCTGGATTTTCTGGCGTTCCAGGGCGGCGAGGCGGCGCAGCTGCATGTCCAGGATGGCCCGTGCCTGGAGCTCGTCGATGTCCAGCAGTTCCATCAGGCCGTCGCGCGCTGCTTCGGTGGTGTTGGAGGCACGGATGAGGGCGATGACCTCGTCGAGCATGTCCAGTGCCTTGAGCAGGGCGCGGAGGATGTGTGCCTCCTCCTCCGCCTTCCGAAGCCGGTAGCGGGTGCGCCGGGCGATGACGTCCAGCTGGTGCGTCACCCAGTGGCGGATGAAGGCGTCCAGGCTGAGAGTGCGCGGTACACCGTCAACGATGGCAAGCATGTTGGCGGAGAAGTTGCTCTGCAGTTCCGTGTGCTTGTAGAGGTTATTCAGCACAACCTTGGGCACGGCATCCCGCTTGAGGACAATTACCAGGCGCTGGCCGGTGCGGCCGGACGTTTCGTCGCGGAGGTCGGCGATGCCCTGGATCTTGCCGTCCTTGACCAGCTCGGCGATCTTGATGGCCAGGTTGTCCGGGTTGGCCTGGTACGGCAATTCGGTGACCACCAGGCAGGTGCGGCCCTGCAGTTCCTCTACGTTCACCACCGCGCGCATGGTGATGGAGCCGCGGCCCGTGCGGTAGGCGTCTTCGATGCCCTTGTGGCCCAGGATGGTGGCGCCGGTGGGGAAATCGGGTCCCTTGACGCGCAGCAGGAGCTGCTCCAGCAGGTCCTCACGGCTGGCGCCGGGGTTGGCCAGGTACCACTGGACGCCGTCGGCCACTTCGCGGAGGTTGTGCGGCGGAATGTTGGTGGCCATGCCGACGGCGATGCCCGACGAACCGTTGACCAGCAGGTTGGGGAACCGGGCCGGCAGGATGGTGGGTTCCTGGTTCTTGCCGTCGTAGTTGTCCTGGAAATCGACGGTTTCCTCGTCGATGTCGCGAACCATTTCCATGGCCAGCGGTGCCATCTTGGTTTCGGTGTAACGCGGAGCGGCCGCGCCGTCATTGCCCGGGGAACCGAAGTTTCCCTGGCCCAGCGCCAGCGGGTACCGCATGGTCCAGTCCTGGATCAGGCGGACCAGGGCGTCGTAGATCGCCGTGTCGCCATGGGGGTGGTACTGGCCCATGACCTCGCCCACCACGCGGGCGCACTTGTTGAAGGAACGGTCGGGGCGGTAACCGCCGTCGAACATTGCGTACAGGACGCGGCGGTGGACGGGCTTGAGCCCGTCACGGACATCGGGAAGGGCACGGCCCACGATGACGGCCATGGCGTAGTCCAGGTAGGACCGCTGCATTTCCGTCTGCAGGTCCACCTGCTCCACACGGTCAATCAGCACGTCGCCCTCAAGAACGGTGTCCGGGGTTCCGGCGTCAGGAGCCGGGTTCTCGGGTGTTTCGTCGCTCATCTATTAATTTCCGTTTCAGGTATATGTCGAAGTCCGAATATTCTTAGGCGGTACCCTAGATATCCAGGAACCTGACGTCCTTGGCGTTCTGCTGAATGAAGTTTCGGCGGGACTCCACGTCTTCGCCCATAAGGACGGAGAAGATCTGGTCGGCGGCCAGGGCGTCGTCCATGGTGACCTGCAGCAGCGTCCGGTTGTCCGGGTCCATGGTGGTGTCCCACAGCTCGGTGTAGTCCATCTCGCCGAGGCCCTTGTAGCGCTGGATGCCGTTGTCCTTGGGGATCCTCCGGCCAGCGGCCTGGCCGGCCACGAGCTTGGCGTCGCGTTCGCGGTCGCTGTACACGTAATCGTGCGCAGCGTTGGACCACTTGATGCGGTACAGCGGCGGCTGTGCCAGGTAGACGTAGCCGTTCTCGATCAGGGGACGCATGTAGCGGAACAGCAGCGTCATCAGGAGGGTGGTGATGTGCTGGCCGTCCACGTCGGCATCGGCCATCAGGACAATCTTGTGGTACCGGAGCTTGGAGAGGTCGAAGTCCTCGCCTATGCCGGTGCCGAAGGCTGTGATCATGGACTGGACTTCGGCGTTGCCCAGGGCTTTGTCCAGGCGTGCACGCTCCACATTCAGGATCTTTCCGCGCAGCGGCAGGATCGCCTGGGTTTCGGGGTTGCGCCCGCGCTTGGCGGAACCGCCTGCCGAGTCACCCTCCACGATGTAGACCTCGCACTTCTCCGGATCCTTGGAGGAGCAGTCCGAGAGCTTGCCGGGCATGCCGAATGATTCCAGGGGGCTCTTCCGGCGCGCGTTGTCACGTGCCTTCCGCGCCGCCATGCGGGCCTGCGCGGCGGAAATGGCCTTCCGGATCACGTCACGGGCCGGGCCGGGGTTGCGTTCCAGCCAGTCACCCAGGCCGTCGGTGACCACGCGCTGGACGAAGCCCTTCACTTCGGAGTTGCCGAGCTTGGTCTTGGTCTGGCCTTCGAACTGGGGCTCGGACAGTTTGACGGAGATGACGGCCGTCAGGCCCTCGCGGATGTCGTCACCGGTGAGGTTGTCGTCCTTTTCCTTGATGATGCTCTTTTCGCGCGCATAGCGGTTGATCAGGGACGTCAAGGCTGCACGGAAACCCTCTTCGTGGGTTCCGCCCTCGTGGGTGTTGATGGTGTTGGCGTAGGTGTGCACGCTTTCGGAGTACGCGCTGGTCCACTGCATCGCCATTTCCACAGCGATCTTGCGCTCGGTGTCCTCGGTTTCGAAGGCGATGACATCCTCGTGGACCACGTCCACTTTCTTGCCGGAGTTCAGGTGCTTGACGTAGTCCAGCAGGCCGTCGTCGTACTGGTACACCACGGTCCTGTGCTCCGCGCTGACCTCGCCCTCGGTGGCGATGGCATCGAGGTCCAGGTCGGCGTCGGCGTCTTCGGCGGTGGGCGTGCGCTCGTCCGTCAGCGTGATGCGCAGGCCCTTGTTGAGGAACGCCATCTGCTGGAAGCGGGCACGGAGGGTCTCAAAGTCGAACTCGGTGGACTCGAAGATTTCCGGGTCCGGGTAGAACGTCTGGCTGGTACCGGTGACGTCCGTTTCCTCGCCCTTGACCAGGCTGCCCTGGGGCTTGCCGCCATTGGCGAAGGACATGCGCCAGACGTGGCCCTGCCGACGGACCTCTGTATCCACCCGGCTGGACAGCGCGTTGACAACGGAAATGCCCACGCCGTGAAGGCCGCCGGACACGGCGTAGCCGCCGCCGCCGAACTTGCCGCCGGCGTGCAGGATGGTCATGACAACTTCGACGGTGGGCTTGTGCTCGGTGGGGTGCATGTCCACGGGAATGCCGCGGCCGTCATCCACGACCTTGACACCACCGTCGGACTGCAGGACAACCTCAATATGCGTGCAGTAGCCGGCGAGGGCTTCGTCGACGGAGTTGTCCACCACTTCGTACACCAGGTGGTGGAGACCGCGCGGCCCGGTGGAGCCGATGTACATGCCGGGACGTTTCCGGACGGCTTCCAAACCCTCAAGGACAGTGATGTCGCTGGCCCCGTATTCGCGCGGCTTCGCGGATTCCGCAGGAGTGTCAGGCGTACGGGCATCCTCGACTGCGGGTTCAACTGCCAGATCTGTATTGTCGTTAGCCACAGGCGCTGTCGACTCCTCTGTTCTCGATGATGGCCGGCTGATTCCTCGTCCATCCGGAAAAGGCACCCGCCAACAGGCACAAACTTATGGCGCGGGTGGCTTGCTGACGGTGGGGGTCCGCACCCGCGTGCCGAAAGCACCCGGAGAACGGACTCAGTCAACGTTTCACCCGCGCCCAGTTATCTACAACGATTCTACCGGGAAACAGTCCATATTCCCGCATTCCGGGGCCGTGGACGGGAAGCTGCATGGCTGTGCACGGCCGCTGGCCGCGCCTAGGGCGCTCCAAAAGGACCGTCCCCGGGGGCCTATACACCCACCGGCCCTTCCAGCGCTCTACACGGCGTTGGGAGCATTTTCAATAGTCCGGCCGGAGGCTATCCGTAGGTGTCCCGTGGCCCACGGCCGTTGACGGTCCGGCCGCCCTTGCGCCAGCTGGGTGCGGAAGGGCCCAGGACCTGGATGCTGGTGACCACCCCGTCGCCGAGTTCCACGCGGAATTTCTCCAGCAGGCTGGTGCTGAGCAGCCGGAGCTGGGTGGCCCACGCCGTGGAGTCACACCGGACGTGCAGGGTTGTGTCTGCAAAGCTCTCAGGGGTGCAGTGTGCGGAAATCTCCGGCCCCACCAGGGCAGGCCATTCCGCCATGACGGAGCCCACCGCCACCGGTGAGGTCCAGCCGCGTTCAGCCACGAGGCGTCCCACCACCTTGCCCAGGCCCAGGGGATCACGGCCGGTGGAATGGAACTGGCTGAAGCCACGGGTATCCCGGATTCCGCCCCTGGCTTTCTGGGAGCCCGGCCGAACGGCCTTCCTGCGGACTTCGCCCCGGGCAGCGGCGGCCTCCCGCATCCGGTTCAGTGCAGCCTGCGGCGCATCGATGTTGTCGGGATCGCGGCCGGGCTGCAGCCCGCCTCCGTTGTCAGCGTCCCTGCTCATCAATACCTCCCGGGATGACCTTCACCCGCCGGCCGGACAGCTCTTCCGGGATATCGGCGTCGACGGCGGCGGTCACCAGGACCTGTTCCGCGCCGGAGACTATTGCCGCCAGTTTACGCCTGCGCTGGACGTCCAGTTCGGCAAAAACGTCGTCAAGGATCAGGATTGGCGCAGAACCGCCGGTGCGGGCGTCGTCGAGCATCACGTAGTAGGAAGCCAGGCGCAGGGACAGGCACATGGACCAGGTTTCGCCGTGCGAGGCGTAGCCCTTGGCCGGGGCCTGCCCCAAGACGAGTTCCAGTTCATCGCGGTGCGGTCCCACCAGCGAAATGCCCCGTTCCAGTTCCTTCTTCCGGGACTCCGCAAAGGCGCGCACGTACCGTTCCGTGAGCTGTTCGACGGAAAGCCTGCGCAGGTCCTCCGTCCCAACGGCGTCCCCCTGCAGGTCGCGCGGCGCATCCGGCAGGGGGGCGCCGTCGTCGTCCATCTGGTTCTGGAGCGTGGAACGGTACGTGGCATCGGCGGGCTTGGATGCGTCAGTCAGCTCCGCATAGGCGCGGGCAAGGTGCGGCCGGAGGCGTTCCACCAGCTCAAGGCGGGCGTGGAGGAGCTCGGCACCGGCCCGGGCCATGTGCTGGTCCCAGACATCCAGGGTTGCCTCGTGCCCGGACGTGAACTTTCCGGACCGGGCCGATTTGAGCAGGGCGTTGCGCTGTTTCAGCACACGGTCGTAGTCGCTGCGCGTGGCGGCGTGGTGCGGAACGAGGCTGGCCAGCAGTTCGTCCAGAAACCGCCGGCGGTTGGCGGGATCGCCCTTCACCAGGGCCAGGTCTTCGGGGGCAAACAGGACCGTTTGGCAAATCCCCAGCAGGTCCCTGGCCCGGACGGGATTGCTGCGGTTGATCCGCCCGCGGTTGGCGCGGCCGGCATTGATCTCAAGTTCCAGGATGGTGGTCTGGTCCCCGCGGACCAGCCGTGCACGGACCAGCGCCCGGTCGGTTCCGAATCGCAGGAGGGGGGCGTCGGAACTGACCCGGTGGGAACTGAGCGTGGCGAGGTACCCGATGGCTTCCATCAGGTTGGTCTTGCCGATGCCGTTGTATCCCACCAGGACGGTGACGCCCGGCTCCAGGGCAAGGTCAACCTGGGCGTAACTGCGGAAATCGGTCAGTGAGAGGTGTTCCAGGTACACGCGGGCTTCGACAATTCTGGGGACGACGGCGGTCCTCGGTCGGTGCTACTTGGCGGGACGGGTTGCGTGGCCGCCGAATTGGTGACGGAGGGCGGAGACCATCTTCATGGCAGGTGAACTGTCCTCCCTGGACTCAAAGCGGGCGAACAGCGCCGCGGTGATGGCCGGGGCGGGAATTGCGTTGGCAATGGCTTCCTCCACCGTCCAGCGCCCTTCCCCGGAATCCTCCACGTAGTCATCGATATTCTGCAGGCCCGGGTCTTCCTCCAGCGCCTTGACCAGCAGGTCAAGCAGCCAGGACCTCACCACAGTGCCTTTTTGCCATGCCCGGAAAGTGCCGGGCAGGTCGTTGATGATGTCCTTGGATGCAAGCAGCTGGTAACCCTCGGCGTACGCCTGCATCAGGCCGTACTCGATTCCGTTGTGCACCATCTTGGCGTAGTGCCCGGCGCCGATCCCGCCGACATGGACGAAGCTGTCCGCGCGTTCGCCCTCGGGACGCAGGGCATCGAATACCGGCAGTGCGCGTTCGATGTCCGCCGCATCCCCGCCGGCCATCAGGCCGTAGCCGTTCTGCAGGCCCCACACTCCGCCGGACACTCCGCAGTCGGCGAAGCGGATGCCCTTGGCGGCAAGGAGTTCGCCGTGCTTCTGGTCCTCGGTGAAGCGGGAGTTCCCGCCGTCGATCACCAGGTCACCCTGGGCCAGCTTGTCCGAAAGCTCCGTGATGACCGCATCCGTAATCGCGCCGGCGGGAACCATCACCCAGATCAGCCTGGGAGCAGGAACTGCGGCGAGCAGCTCATCCACGGAGGCAACATCGGTGACGTCCGGGTTGCGGTCGTAGCCGGTGACGTCGATCCCGCCCTTGCGCAGCCGCTCGCGCATGTTGAATCCCATTTTGCCAAGGCCAATCAGTCCAATGTGCATCAGGAACTCTTTTCTGTGCGAGGGGGCGGGCTTCATTATGGGCGGCCCAGAACGACAACAACTCTGGGCCCACGCCGCCAGGGTTCCCTGGCCGTGGAGCCCCATCGGCGAGGGCCCTGCCTGAGCTTGCGAAGGCTGGGAGCCGATGGGGACTTGCGAGGCGAGCGGGGGCGGTGGGGACTAGTTGGGGAGGCGGACCGGCATCACCAGGTAGCGGTAGTCGTCCTGGTCCTCGCCATCGGCGTCTGCCTGGGCCGTGATCATTGCCGGCTTCGGCGCTGAAGTGAAAGAGAAGCGGACGAACTTGGTTTCGATCACGCTCAGGCCCTCCACCAGGTAGTGCGGGTTGAAGGCAACGGTGATGTCATCCCCGGAAAGCTGCGCTTCCAGTTCTTCCGAGGCCTGGGCGTCCTCGCCGGTGCCGGCATCGAGGTTCAACTGGCCTTCGGTGAAGGCAAGCCGTACCGGGGTGTTCCGCTCGGCCACGAGTGAAACACGGCGGACCGCCTCAACCAGTTCCTGCGTTTGCACGGTGGCGTGGATGGGAGTGGATTCCGGGAAAAGCGAACGGATCTTCGGGTAGTCGCCATCCACCAGCAATGAAGTGGTGGTGCGTCCGCCGCTTTCGAAGCCGATCAGGCGGCTGTCGTCGTCAGAGAGTGCGAGGTTGATGTCCCCGCTGTTGCCGAGTGTCTTGGCTACCTCGTTGAGGGTCTTTGCCTTGACCAGGGCGCTGGTGGAGATGCCGGGCGTGACAGGCTTCCACGGCACTTCGCGCATAGCCAGCCGGTACCGGTCCGTGGCCAGGAGGGTGATGAGGTCGTCCTCGATCTCCATCCGGACGCCCGTGAGGATGGGGAGGGTGTCGTCCTTGCTCGCGGCGATGATCACCTGGGAAACGGCCTGGGCGAAGGCATCGCCGGGGACCGTGCCGCTGATGGCGGGAAGTGCGGGCAGGGGCGGGTATTCGGCTTCAGGCATGGTGGCCAAGTGGAAGCTGCTTCGGCGACAGGTGAGTGTCACCTTGTTGCCGTCGGTTTCGACGTCGACCGGAGCGGAGGGAAGGCTGCGGCAGATATCCGCCAAGAGCCGGCCTGATACCAGAATGGTGCCTTCGTCGCGGATGTCCGCGGCAATTTCCAGCCGTGCGGAGGTCTCGTAGTCAAAGCTCGAGAGGCTGACGGTGCCGGCTTCGGCCTTCAGGAGGAGGCCGGACAGGACGGGTACGGGCGGCCGCGGAGACAAGGACCGGGCTGTCCAGGTGACGGCTTCTGCCAGGACGTCCCGATCGACTCTGAACTTCACGGAAGGGTGCCGCCTTTCATTGCTGCTGCGTTTGGGTTCCGGCACTCCAGCGGTAGGAGTCCCTGAAAAGTGTTGTCCCCGCCCTGTTTGGCGCATGGTTTGCACTGGGCGGACCACGCACGGACCCAGGGATGGGAGCGCTGCTGACAGCTTAGCCGGAACATCCGGGATTAACCCATCCCCCAGTCCGGCCCCAAGGGGTCCGGGCCGGCTGGCCCGCCCGGCAGAGGTGTGTGGATCGATCTTGTTGTTTGAGGGACTTCGATTTTTAGGGATTAGTAGTGTTAATAACTGCTGTGGAAACTGTGGATAACCCTGCTTCGGCCCGGGTTCGAGCGGTTAAGCCCTGTTCATGGACTGTGGGTGGAGCAGGTTTTAAACAGGGTGTGGATGGGGATAGAAATTTTCGCCATTTTCGCGATCCACAGGCGGCTTAAGGGTTTTAAGCCCATTAACCGCGGTTGTCCCCTTAACTATCCACAGGCTTATCCACATGCGCCTGTTAATAAGGTATAGGTGGCGGGTCAGGAATCGCGCTGCTGTTGCTTAATCCGGTTGGTCAGCTCTGTCACCTGGTTGTAAATCACACGGCGCTCGGCCATGAGTTCACGGATCTTGCGGTCCGCGTGGATGACCGTGGTGTGGTCGCGGCCACCGAGCTCCTGGCCGATCTTGGGCAGGGACATGTCGGTGAGCTCCCGGCACAGGTACATCGCGATCTGCCGCGCCGTCACCAGCGTGCGGGTACGCGACTTGCTGCACAGCTCTTCCATGCTGAGCTTGAAGTAGTCAGCTGTCTGCTGCAGGATCTGGCTGGACGTGATTTCCTGGGCGCCGTCGTCGGTGATGAGGTCCTTGAGGACCATTTCCGCCAGGGCCACGTCCACCGGCTGCCGGTTGAGGCTGGCGAACGCCGTGACGCGGATCAGGGCGCCTTCGAGTTCGCGGATGTTGCTGGAGATCTTGGAGGCGATGTACTCGAGGGCGTCATCCGGTGCCGAAAGTCCTTCGCTGAGGGCCTTCTTCCGGAGGATGGCGATGCGGGTTTCCAGTTCCGGTGGCTGGATGTCCGTTAGCAGGCCCCACTCGAAGCGGGATTTCATCCGGTCCTCGAAGCCCGCCAGCAGCTTGGGCGGCTGGTCCGAGGTGATGACCACCTGTTTGTTGTTGTTGTGCAGCGAGTTGAATGTGTGGAAGAACTCCTCCAGCGTCCGGTCCTTGCCGGCCAGGAACTGGATGTCGTCGATGAGCAGCACGTCCACGTTGCGGTACGTGGTCTTGAAGCTGGCGCCTTCGTCGTCGCGGATGGAGTTGATGAAGTCGTTGGTGAATTCTTCCGAGTTGACGTAGCGGACGCGGATTCCGCTGTAGAGGCGCCGGGCGTAATGGCCGATCGCGTGCAGCAGGTGCGTCTTGCCCAGCCCGGAATCGCCGTAGATGAACAACGGGTTGTAGGCCTTGGCCGGCGCTTCGGCAACTGCTACTGCGGCAGCATGCGCGAAGCGGTTGGACGAGCCGATCACGAACGTGTCGAAAACGTACTTGGGATTCAACCGGCCGAACTCGTGTGACGTACTGGGCAGCATGGGCTGCGGCTTCTGCTCCACCAGCTGGTCCGAGACGAAGGACGGTTCGACGACGGGTTCGGGCTCTTCGTGGACGGGCACCAGATCGGTGTCGACGTCGATGGCGCACCGGATATCTTCCGAAAAGACGCTGTGCAGGGCATCGTCGAGGGCATCTTTCACCTGCGTCTGGAGCACTTCGCGGGTGAGTTCGTTGGGTACGGCCACCAGGAGGGTGGAACCGATCAGGCCCTGGGCCTGGGCGAGGATAACGAAGCCGCGCTGCCGCGGGGAAACGCGGTGGTCCTGCTCCAGCAGGCTGACAACGCGGCGCCAGGAACTTCCGACAGTATTGGCGTGGTTGGCTTCGTCTACTGTCATCAATGGGTTCCCTCAAAACTTGCTTTGCCTGCAATGCCTGCAGCCCAAAGTCCGGAACCAGGATGCTGGCCCAGCTTAATCCACAGGGTTATGCACAGTCCGTGGATAATCGGCTACTGGGCCACTCTAGGGGATGAAAAGCCTAGAAGATAGCTGGCCAGTTGCTTGTGGATAATTACACGGGTGTGGTTCCCAAACGGGGGCTGTGAGCCACTTCATCCACAGGCTTTGAGGGGTGGTTAGGAACAGCTGGGGATAGCGCCCGGGAGCCGTCCCGGTTTGACGCCAGGGCTTGAATTGCCCTAACGTTGTGAAGTCCTTTGTGTCCGCTTTTTGGCCCCATCTGAATCTCCCAGACGCTCCGCGTTTGGGCAGCCGGGGGAAGCGTGCATATACAAAACTTAGCGTCGGCCAGTTCTTCCCCATACTGATCGGGTGGGCGCACCTTTGATCCACTGGAGTAACTAACGTGAGCAAGCGGACTTTTCAGCCGAATAACCGCCGTCGAGCCAAGAAGCACGGCTTCCGCCTTCGTATGCGTACCCGTGCCGGCCGTGCCATCCTGGCAGCCCGCCGTGGCAAGGGCCGCACCGAGCTGTCGGCCTAAATAACCTGACTTGTCGGTAGACATTCCTTTGCGAGTTTAAGGTGCTGGCCGCCCGCAACCGCCTGAGGACTGCTACCGATTTTTCAACAACTGTACGTTCCGGTGTCCGCAATGGGCGCCGGAACGTAGTGTTATATGCGGCAGCCATCGCTGCCGACGAACCCAGCCGGATCGGGTTCATCGTTTCCAAGAGTGTAGGGAACGCTGTGGTCAGGAACCTCGTTAAGCGGAGACTGAGGGAAGCGGGTGCCGCCTCGCTGCGCGAGCATGGCACCGGTTTCGCCATAGTGGTCCGGGCGCTTCCCGCGTCCGCCTCTGCCAGCTGGGACCAGCTGCTGAAGGACTACAACGCTGCACTGGAATCGACGCTGACCCGGCTGGCCGGCCGCCCTGCGAAGGCGGCCGCGAACGGTTCGGCTGGTACAACACAGGAGGGGACATCGCGTGCGTAACGCCACCGCCGTCGTCGCCCGTATCCGACCTGTAGCCGCCGCCGTCGGAATGTTCCTGTGGAACCTGCCCCGGAACGTCCTCATTGTGTTGCTCAAGGCTTACCGCAAGGTGGTTTCACCCTTGTACGGGCAGGTCTGCCGTTTTTTCCCTTCATGCTCGGCCTATGCCCTTGAAGCGGTCACTGTCCATGGTGCCGTCAGGGGAAGCTGGCTCGCAGTCCGGCGCCTCGGCCGCTGCCATCCATGGAACGCCGGCGGTGTGGACCACGTCCCCGCCGGGAAGCGGGACTGGCCGGAGAGCCAGGCCCCCACAATTGTTGTGCTGAACAACCCGGACAAGTACCTGGCTGCTCGGACTGATGGAGAAGGCCGCAGTGCGGCCTGACGAATAGGGATAAGTATGGACTTCTTTGAAACAATCATGTTTCCGTTCAAGTGGCTTGTGTCCATCATCATGGTGGGCTTCCACGAGGGCCTGACTGCCATCGGCCTGCCCGAGGCATCGGGCTGGACGTGGACTCTTTCCATCATCGGGCTGGTGCTCGTGATCCGCGCCGCCCTGATTCCCGTGTTCGTGAAGCAGATCAAGGCGCAGCGCGGCATGCAGCTCCTGCAGCCGGACCTGAAGAAGCTCCAGGACAAGTACAAGGGCAAGACCGACCAGCTGTCCCGCCAGGCCATGGCGCAGGAACAGATGGCCATGTACAAGAAGCACGGCACCAACCCGTTCTCGGCCTGCCTGCCCATGCTGATCCAGATGCCGTTCTTCTTCGCGCTGTTCACCGTCCTGTCCGGCATTTCGACGGCGAGGGACCGGAACCAGGGCATCGGCGCGATGAGCTACGACCAGGTAGTGCAGTTCGATGACTCAACTATCTTCGGTGCCACACTTTCCGCGTCACTCCTGCACGGCGGTCAAGGCAACCTGACCGCGGTCTGGATCCTCTCCATCATCATGATTCTCGCCATGACTGCCTCGCAGTTCATCACGCAGAAACAGATCATGGCCAAGAACATGTCTGAAGAAGCCATGGCCAGCCCGTTCATGCGCCAGCAGAAGATGATGCTGTACATCCTGCCCATTGTCTTCGGTGTGGGCGGCATCAACTTCCCCATCGGTGTCCTGATCTACTGGACCACCACCAACCTGTGGACCATGGGCCAGCAGTTCTTCGTCATCCGCCGCATGCCGACGCCGGGATCCCCCGCCGCCAAGGCCCTCGCCGAGCGCAGGGCCGCCAAGGGCCTGCCGGCCCTGTCCATCCTCAGCGGCAAGAAGGATGACGAGGCCGATTCCGCCGCGACGGCAGCCATCGCCGAACCCAAGGGCCAGCGTGTCCAGCCACAGCGCAAGAACAGGAAGAAGAAGTAATGTCAGCCGAGAGCACCGAACACGCCCTTTCTGAAGACATGATCGAAGACCAGGACGAGTCTGTGAACGAAGAGACTTCCTCCCCGAAGGTGTCCGCTGTCAGCCGTCTCGAAGAAGAGGGCGACGTCGCGGCGGACTACCTTGAGGAACTGTTGGACATCGCCGACATCGACGGTGATATCGACATCGAGGTACGCAATGGCCGCACCTACATTTCGATCGTTGCAGAGGAAGAAGCCGAAGGCCTGGAGAGCCTGGTGGGCGAGGACGGGGAGGTTCTTGAAGCACTCCAGGAGCTCACACGCCTTGCGGTGCTGTCCGCAACGGAGAACCGCTCGCGGCTGGTCCTTGACATCAACGGGTACCGCCAGGAGCGCACCGGCTACCTGCAGAAGATTGCCGAGGACGCAGCTGCTGCCGTGAAGGAAAGCGGCAAGCCGGTGGCATTGGAGCCGATGAGCGCCTACGAACGGAAGATCGTCCACGACGCCGTTGCAGATCTGGGGCTTGTCAGTGAGTCCGAGGGCGAGGGCAGCGGACGCCACATTGTTGTATCCGCAGACTAGAGAATTGCTGGCCCGCTGAACATGGTTGACATCACGGCAACTGAGCTTTTGGCCGCCGAAAAAATCTTCGGCGACCGCCTTGATCTGGCCAAGCGCTACGTTGAGCATCTTGCCACCTCGGGAACTGAACGTGGCCTTATCGGGCCGCGGGAAATCCCCAGGCTGTGGAGCAGGCATGTTCTTAACTGCGCCGTCATCGAGAGTGCGATTCCGCAGGGCAGCCTTGTGGCCGACGTCGGCAGCGGGGCCGGCCTGCCCGGTCTCTGCCTCGCCATTGCCCGGCCCGACCTGGAACTGACCCTCATCGAGCCCCTGGAACGCAGGGTCATCTGGCTCCAGGAGGTGGTGGATGATCTCGGGCTGGACAATGTCACCGTGATGCGAACGCGTGCAGAACTGGCTGTTGGGCATGTTGATGCCGACGTGGTGACGGCAAGGGCAGTCTCCGCACTGAGCAACCTCGCCGGGCTGACCATTCCCCTCTTGAACGGCAAGGGCGAAGTTGTTGCCATCAAGGGACGGAGTGCCGGCGAAGAGATCGAAAAAGCCGCCAAGGTGATCCGCAAACTGGGCGGCGTTGAAACGTCAGTCCTGACCGTGGGTGACAACCTGCTTGAGGAACCCACCACGGTAGTGCGCATCGTTGTAAACAAGTCCCAAAAGAAGTCCTAGTCCTGGCCCGGTAGCCGTAGTCTGCCGGGTCGAGCAGTTAGGCTAGTCAACGGCAGCAAAAATGGCTGAACGAGAGTGAGTGTGCCCCAGTGACCAGTAGTGAAGCCTCCGCACAACGGATACCGCCGTTTGTGTCATTGGGGTCAGCTCGTTCCGTCACTGGGCCGGGCCTTGCCCCAGGCCGGGGCGGTAATCATCCCCAATCAGTAGCGAATTCGGGATCGGCCTCCCTGGTTTCACGTGAAACAACTCCCGCGGGTAGATCCAACATCATTGACGCAATTGATGATTCCAGCCCCATTGCCCGGGAACTGGCGCACGAAACCAAGCGCCGGGAGCGCCTCATGGGCCGTAAGCTTCCCCGGCCGGAGAAGACGCGGATCTTCACCGTTTCCAACCAGAAGGGTGGGGTGGGAAAGACCACCACCACCGTAAACATTGCGGCCGCACTGGCAGCAGCCGGACTGAACGTCCTGGTGATCGATATCGACCCGCAGGGCAACGCGTCCACAGCCTTGGGCATTGAGCACCACGCGGACGTCGACAGCATTTACGACGTCCTCATCAATGACGTGCCGATGGCAGATGTGGTGGCCCAGTGCCCCGACATTGAAAAGCTCATTTGCGCGCCGGCCACCATTCACCTTGCAGGCGCAGAGATCGAACTGGTGTCGCTGGTGGCGCGCGAGCAGCGGTTGCGCCGGGCCATTGATGTTTATGCCAAGACGCGTGAAAAGAACGGTGAGGAGCGGCTCGACTACATCTTCATCGATTGCCCACCAAGCCTTGGCCTCCTTACGGTTAACGCGTTCTGTGCTGCCAACGAGGTCCTCATCCCCATTCAGTGTGAGTACTACGCGCTCGAGGGACTCAGCCAGCTCCTGAAGAACATTGAGATGATCCAGAAGCACCTCAATGACGAACTGGAAGTTTCCACGATTCTGCTCACCATGTATGACGGCCGCACCAACCTTGCTGCCCAGGTTGCTGCCGAAGTCCGTACGCATTTTCCGCAACAGGTGCTGTCCGCTGTAGTACCCCGCTCGGTTCGCATTTCGGAGGCACCGAGCTACCAGCAGACCGTTATGACGTATGACCCATCCTCCAGTGGCGCTCTGTCTTACCTGGAAGCCGCTGCTGAAATAGCAGAACGCTAGAAATCTTCAAACTGCAACGACCGGAACCGGCATTGCCTGGTTCTACCACTGGAGGGATTTATCCATGAGCGAGAAGCGACGGGGCCTAGGCCGCGGTCTTGGCGCGCTGATTCCAAGTTCCGCCGCATCCAACGGGCAGGGCAACGGTGCAGCAGTATCCCGACCGGTTGACCTCTTCTTTCCCGAGGGACGGAAGAAAACTGATTCGCCGGATGATGCTGCGGGTTCTGCGCAGTCAGTTGCAGACAAGCTGATTGCCTCCCCTGCCCCCAGGTCCACGTCGAGGCCTTCCAAGAAGCAGGATGCCGATTCGCGGGATGCAGATACTTCTTCTTCCGCTTCCGATTCTGCCGGGACCAGGAAACCGGCCGGTTCCCCCGCCGCTGCTGCTGCATCCAAGAGTACGGCGCCCAAGGGTTCGCCTGCCAAGGCAGATGTCCAGGAACCGGCCCAAGCCGAAGCCCGCGACGACGCATCCCCGGAGGAGTCGGCAGCTGAGCCGGTAGCTTCCCCTGCGGTGATCGACGACGGTGTAGAGCTCATTGAGGTCCCGGGCGTCCGGTTCGCCGAAATACCGGTCACGGATATCCATCCCAACCGGAAACAGCCGCGAAACGTCTTCGATGAAGACGACATGGCGGAGCTGGTCCACTCTGTACGTGAGATTGGCGTCCTGCAGCCAATTGTTGTCCGAAAATCAACGGAATCCGGTAGCGAGCCCTTCGAGCTCGTCATGGGCGAACGCCGGTGGCGGGCAGTCCAAGCGGCCGGGCTGGACACCATTCCCGCCATCGTCCGGGATACCACCGATGATGACCTCCTTCGCGATGCTTTGCTCGAGAACCTCCACCGGAGCCAGCTCAACCCTTTGGAAGAGGCGGCGGCCTACCAGCAGCTTCTTGAGGATTTCGGCACGACACACGAGCAGCTGGCAGATCGAATCGGGCGTTCACGCCCGCAGGTGTCCAACACGCTGCGCTTGCTGAAGCTTCCTCCCCTGGTCCAGCGCCGCGTTGCCGCCGGCGTCCTTTCTGCGGGGCATGCCCGTGCCCTGCTTTCCCTTCCGGATGCTGCGGCGATGGAACGTCTGGCCCAGAAGATCGTGGCTGAAGGTATGTCCGTGCGCGCCACGGAAGAGGCTGTCACGCTGTACCAGGATCCCGCCAAGCCAGTGAAGAACAATATTCCCCGTCCTGGTGCGCGTCATGAGCGGCTCGATTACCTCGCGTCCTCCCTGTCTGACCGTCTGGATACCAACGTGAAAATCTCCCTGGGTGTCCGAAAGGGGAAGGTCAGCATCGAGTTTGCGAGCGTTGAGGACCTGAACCGCATCATGGATGTTTTGGCTCCTGGTTCGACGAATTAGTACGTGCTCTAAAAGGCCCGGTTCACTGCGAATTGGGCCTTTTTGCGTCTTCTACAGCGCGTGTCGGGCGTATCTCCGGTTTCGGCAAAATCTGTGTCACAAACCAGGCCTGAATTCGGTCCACGGCATCACCTGTTTTCGTCGACCCTGATGCTTTTCTACTCTTCTCGCGTTAGAAAGGCCAATTCGGCTTTGACACGCCTTTGCCCTGACCATGTGCAGGTCGGCCTTCACCGACTTTCTTGCCTTCAGGCGGATGTCCCCTTCTTCCGTTGGAGGAACTGTTTCACGTGAAACACCCCGGCTATCACCGCAGACAGCGCAGAAACGAAGGCCAAAAGCAATGCCCTAATGCACCTTGGCTTTTGTTGTTCAGCAGTACACCAGGAGATTCGGCTGGCTGCCAGCGCCGGACGAGCGATGGAATACCAGCGATTCTCGGGCAGTTCGGAGCGGGACTTGATGATTCTGTGAGCTGATCTCGATGGCATTGGCTAGCGCTAGGGAGGCCCCCCAGCAGCCCCATTCACGTGGATAACCGCTCGGCTACAAGAAACTCAATCAGTCATGAACATAACGGTGCCGCTTGGTGCGGTGAAGGAAGGCTTGGCGAGAATTCAATCTGTGATCCCGGTTCTCCCGCGGCCCTGACAGTTGTTGAACTAGGGACATGTACGTCTCTAGACGCGCGTCCGGTGAAGTGCCGCCGCTCATGCAGCGGGTCCGAACACCTTCCTTGGCGGCACTTGTACATCTAAGTATGGGCCGCAACGCGGACCGTCGGGCGCGTTTCACGTGAAACTGTCGAGCTAGTCCGGGAGAATCGACCCTTCAATGAACGTCTACAACAAGGCAGGTTTTCCTCCTGAAGGATCAGGAGGGCGCGCGAAGTCTTTTGGGACCAAAACGGCGAGCGGTGCGAGAAAACAAACAGCGCGCCCCAAGTGGTTACGGGATGTATCGAACTCCTACTACTAGATAGCTCTTCCTAGTAGACGGGCGCTTGCCGCGCTCTTGCACCGGCTAGCTCGTATCACCCCCGCTTGGCATCACTGCAAGCTCAAGTCGCTATACCCGGAGGTGCGACGAACTAGCAGCACGGCGCCGGAGTTGCCGCTGCCGCAGTTTCACGCAAGTTTCACGTGAAACAGATCCTTGCCTCGGCCAGCACCGGAACATGAGGGCACTCATGCAATATGTACTTGGAACAGCAGCGTTCATATCCTGCGGGAGCATACTAGGAGGGCAGAGACCTGGCTCGCCAGCGATGCGTGTGCAGACTCCAACAGTCCGGTCAATCTCGATTGTCAACATACCGACGGACCTACCACGTTCCAGCGCGCGTGGAGCAAAGCACCAAACCTCTATTCGAGCTGCCCGCGGCGTCACACCGCAACACTTCGGGTCGAGAATCCACCAGAGAAGCTCGGCTCGTTGAAGGAGCACCAAGGCGGGCATATCCATTTGGACGCAGTAACGGGACACAGTGGAAGACTGCTGTCTCCCGCCGCGCGGGGTGCTCGCTGTGGCCCGGAGCCACGACATCGGTCCACCATTGATGTCTGCAATAGCCGCCGACTATGGGAACGGACTACATGTGGTTCGGCCCTTTCCCGGACACAATGATGGGTGTAGGCCTTGGGCTCATCCTTGCAAGCAGGAGGAGCCCTGGCACCCATGCGCCCGCACCCCTACGTTGTGCTGCGTGCTGTTCTTTGGTGTCTAGAATGTCGGCCTGCCCGGCTCCTAGGCGAACAGCCTGATGGCGTGAAGAATGTGACAAGCACGTCTCGCGCGGTCGCCCGACTAGGCCCAGTGATGAACCCTTCGTGTGTCAGGCAGCAACCGGTGCCGGCCGTGCGCAGCGATACAAGGATAGATTTCACCGGTGGATATCGGTGTGGATAACCTGGTGGATAACCCGTCCCCTCTTTGTTCGTTTCCGGAGGGAAACGCAGTCCGTGGCGGTCGGCCTGTGCGAGCCTCGCCGGTCGACTTGCTCCTTCGAGCTGTTTCGCTGTTGCGATGTGTTTCACGTGAAACAGGAGGCGCCTTCTGGAGGCCCCGCTGGAAGAGCGTGAAGTGAGCAGTACCAGCTTTTCTGGTTGATTTCGTGGCTACTTCGAGCGGCTCTACCGGCACCAAGGGCGCGCGCATGGAGCAATAGCTACTCTTGGTCGAGGTGAGGGCGAGTCCAGCACGGGGAGCGCCACAAGTACGCCCGCTACTGCGGCTTCCAAGCCACCCACAGCACATCCCCTGGGCCTGTGGATAACAGTGTGTATAACATCACTAAGCGTCTGTGGATAAGTTGTGGACCGTAGGGAGAACTGATGCGTAAGAGCCGCACAAAAACAGGCTCTGCGCCTTACGCGGAGCACCTAAGGAGAACACGATAGGTGCGACGCAGTGGAAACCTGCAGCCACTCGGTCTGCCCCAAGATGCCGATCTCTCACACGCCGAGGCTGCAATTGATGAGCAAGGCGACATCCCACTGTACCCATGCTCGCAGCAAGACGAAGGCACTGGTTGTTTGGACCGGAATCCCCAATGCTTTATGGGATCGTGCCAGAAGGATGAATCCCTGCTTTCCTTTGTGCATGCTGGTAAGCGCAGACCGGATTAGCGCAGCGCATGTGAGCATAGTCGCGGTGAGCCCCATGTTCACGCGGCACACGTCAACTGTTCCAGCGAGGGGAAGCAAAGGCAGCATCGATGACCTACGCCTCCACCGTTGATTGGATCGCCCGATGCCCTGAATTGGTAACTTCACCGGCAGCACGAGGCTGCGCGGCGGCTGCGGCTGCGGCTGCAAGCGCTTGGACCAAGAACGCAGTAGGTTCGCTGGTAACGGGGGCCCAGTGAATAGGTCCGCGGCAGGCTATGAGGACTCTGCACGAAGTGCGTGTGACTTCCTGGTGCTGCCATCCTCATGCTCCTGCCTCTAATTACAGTGTTTATTGATGAGCACTACTGATTGCCTTGCCGGCTAACTCGCAGCACCGGGAATGCAGCCTGTTTCACGTGAAACAGAACGGTCGCAGCCCAAGAGCCACTACCGACCACTTGCCACACGAGGAGGTATCGCCCGGCGGTAGGATCCATGGCCAAACGCTGGGCGGACATGCTGTTAAGCATGCCATTGAAGATGGGCGGACCCTCCTCATGATCCAGCCATGTGCAGCGACCTTGGCGGGGCGGAGCGGTGCCAGCTAGTTGCACACAAACGCACGCCAGTAGACTCCTGCCCCAGGCAGCCCTCGCGGTCTCAGCCAACGCTGCTCTCCACTTTTAGCTGCTTGCCCGATGTGACGTTTCGTCTACGAAGCAGGCTCTATGGTCGGCGCGGACCGTCATTTCACAATTGACGCCCCTTTTGCCTCCCGAGCGGTGGAGGGTTCGTGCTGACCGGGCAGACTACATAGGGCTAATGGACAGCCTCGATAAGTATTTGGGGCCATTGCCAACGTCGTGCGCGCACCCACATTGGCCCCCTGCGCTGAAGGCGATCCTGCAGGCTTTGTTGAGATGGAACGCAGACTGCCGAGCTGCAGAGCTGATCCCAAAGTGCCCGGCACACGGAACTGTCGCTAGCAATGCGCTAGCACCTTCTGCAACTGGTCTACAACGCGCCGACTTCGGGCTTCTCTGGCCCTTTAAGGCGGCTAATCGGTAAAACCGTACGCCCGCAGCGTGCACCCGTACCAAGACGCATCTTTTGACCAGGACGAACGGCTCCCTAGTTGTTGTTGCAGCACACTGGTCTTTCGGCGCTGCGATAACAATCCATTTTGTATTAGGAAAGCACGGGAGACATCAGGGCGGCGCGCAGCTGCCCCACCCTCGCCGTTGCTGCGTGGATAAAAGCGGAAAGTTGCCTAGGCGGTTCGCCCCATGGTGGACCGGATGATCCCTGTTTGACGTGAAACGTCGGACACTGATCATTGCGCGCTCTTGTGCAGCAGTAGCTCTCAAGAGTGGGACGGGTCTTGCAGCGAACACCAAGGGGCTCGACCTTTGGAACGGGGCGCCGTGTTGCTGTTGACGTTGGGTTTACACCGGCAGCTGTTCATTGCTGTGATTGCAGGGACAGCGAAGCAACAGGGCTGTTAACCATGATTTGGCGGCAGAGCGAAAGTCGAGGAGGCATTAGATCTGAGGCTGTCAGCAGGAGTGCGTTTCACGTGAAACAGCAGGCCGGCCAAGATAGGAGCGGCCAGCCACCGAGCAGGTCGCGCGGATCAGCGCGGATTGGGCAGTCAGGGTTCCAGAAGTCTTCTAGTGGTGACCATGGCCTGCAACGAAATGCGCGCCCCTTAATCGAACGTTTCACGTGAAACCGCCCCCCGTGCTGCTGACCGCCGACGTCTGCAAGCACGTATACGCCAAGTCGAGGAACACAAAAAAGTGGTCATCACCTGGAGGCGATGACCACTTCTATGCTTCGCAGCGGAGGAGCGGACTAGGATAGGACGTCCGAGAATTCCTTCTCAAAGAACTGCTTCGGCTTTGCACCGATGACCGTGCTCTTCACTTCTCCGCCCTGGAACAGGTAGACGGCGGGAATCGAGGTAATGCCGTACTCCGCAGCAATGGAGGGGTTGTCGTCCACGTTCACCTTTACGACATCAACCTTCTCGCTGTATTCAACGGAGATTTCGTCCAGGATTGGACCGAGCTTACGGCAGGGGCCGCACCATTCAGCCCAGAAATCGACAATTACCGGTTTTTCAGAGGACAGGACGTCCGTTCCAAAACTTGCGTCAGTTACGTCTTTTGCGTTGCTCATTTCGTTCTCTTTCTCCTCGGTTCAAAGTTGCAGACTTATACAGGCAGGTTAGCCAGGTAGTGTTCCACGTCGATAGCCGCCACACATCCCGAGCCGGAAGCCGTGATGGCCTGGCGGTAGGTGGGGTCGATGACGTCTCCGGCAGCAAAAACGCCGGGAATGCTGGTTTTGGAGCTCCGGCCCTGTACGGCGATGGTCCCTTCGGGCGTCAGGTCCAGGACGTCCTTGATCAGATCAGTTCGGGGATCGTTGCCGATGGCGACGAACACACCGGTGACAGCAAGATGCGACTCCGTACCATCAAGGGCGTTCTTCAACTTGAGGCCGGTGACTTTGTCTTCACCGAGCACATCCTCCACGGTGCTGTTCCAGATGAAGTTGATCTTCTCGTGGGCCAGCGCGCGGTCTGCCATGATCTTGGATGCCTTCAGCGAGTCACGGCGGTGCACTACCGTGACTGACTTCGCGAACTTGGTGAGGAACAGGGCCTCTTCCATCGCGGAGTCACCGCCACCAATGACGGCAATATCCTGGTCTTTGAAAAAGAAACCATCGCAGGTTGCACACCAGCTCACACCATGGCCGGAAAGCCGCTTCTCGTTGGGCAGCCCCAACTCGCGGTATGCGGACCCGGTGGAAAGGATGACTGCCTTCGCCTGGAAGGTCTCCCCCGTAGCAATGGTCACCCTCTTAACGGGGCTTTGGAGGTCCAGTGACGTGACATCCTCAAACTGGATTTCAGTGCCGAAGCGTGCGGCCTGCTTCTCGAAGTTCTCCATGAGGTCCGGACCCATGATGCCGTCGGGGAAACCCGGGTAGTTCTCGACGTCGGTGGTGTTCATCAGTTCACCGCCTGCGGTCACCGATCCTGCCAGCAGCAGCGGCTTCAGGTTGGCGCGGGCCGTGTAGACGGCGGCTGTGTAGCCAGCCGGTCCGGAGCCGACAATGATGACATCACGCACTTCGGACGCGGTGTTTTCTGCGATGGTCACTGAACGGTGAACCTCTTCCTTACTTGACGCGCCTCGCGGTGGAGGCCGGCCACATGGCACAACTGCTACTGGATGCTGAATATTCCGACGCTGGAAATGGGACGACAGCCGGTGAACGGCAAAGTACAGCCCCTCCAGGCGTTCTTTCCAGATTACCGTCCCCCCAGAGCGCGGGACGACGGGATGCTACGCCGCCGGGCCCAAGATGACGCGATGCGACACCTCGGCCGGGAACACCGGCGGTGCGGACAAAAGGAACGGCCCTCCCCCGAAGGAAAGGGCCGTGTACCTGAAGACTACCGGACGCTCATGGAACCGCTACTGGATCTTGATCTCCGCCAGGCGGATACCGTACCCATAACGGGTCTTTGGCGCCGCCAGCTTGGGAACGGAGTTAATCGACACGATGACGTACTGTGCCTGGGCAGGTTCTGCCAGCGGCATGTTGAGGTCAGTCGACGTGAAGCTGCTAGTCCCTACAGCCTTTGCCCCGTCCAGGGATGGGCGGTCATTGGTGTAGACGGTGATGTTGCCGCCGGAGCCACCCAGCTGGGACAGGGTGATGGCGGATACGGTAGCGGGCTTCTCGAGTTTGACCACGAGCGGCACGCCCTGGGGTGCCAGGCCGCCCCAGTTTTCGGTGGCGAATTCCATGTCTGACCAGTAGCTGGCGGCATTCCCGTCGTAGGCCTTCACCAGGTCGCCGTCGAAGGTCGCGGCAAAGTCGAAATTGCCCTGACGCGAAACACTTTCGATTGCGGGCGGTTCGGCAGGTGGAGCAGAGTTGGGTGCCTGGGTTGCCTCGGCTGATGCTTCAGGAGCACTGGTGGTGGCCAGGGGTGCGGGGTTGTTTGCCTGCGGCTGGGAGAAGAGGCTACCGAGGCCGGTCAGCGCCCAAACGAGGCCGGCAATGAGGACTACGGCAAGCAGCCCGCCCACAAGCCAACGCATGGACCGGGGTTCCCGGTCAGGCTCGTCCCGGTCACCGTCATAATCGCCCGGGTCCGCGAAGGAGACGCCTGCAGCCGCAGGCGCTGCAGCACGGGCGAACAGGGCCGGCTTTTTGTTGACCGGCTGGGGTTCATCTTCCGGCTCCGGGTCGTCGTGGTATTGCCCCTGCTGGTCCGCCTGGGCGTAATCGTCGTCGGACCAGAGCGACACCTTGGGCTTGCCGTTACCGGCATCCGTGGCATCCTTGCCCGGGGCTGTGGTGGGAGTTGGAGCCGAACCGCTCGATGCTGCCTGCACCGGCTGGGCGGCGGTGGCATCCGGATCCGCGTGGCCCGCTGCTGCTTTGCCGGCAGCGGAACCTGCGACCGCAGCTGCCCCGCCCGCAGCAGCCCCGCCCATAACCGAAGCTCCGCTTCGGCCGCTTCCGGGTGCAGCGGCGGGACGTGCGGGAGGCTTGGGCGGCACAACAGGTGCGGTCCGGTAAGGGTCCACCTGGCTCTGGTGCCTGTCGCCGTAGTTGATGTACCCGGCGTCGACGTGGTCTTCCTCGTCGTAGGGCTCAGGCTCGCGGGAGCGGGGCTGGCCGAAGATCTCGCTGCCCAGCGTGTCCGTGAAGAAGGGCTCCACGTAGGGCGGGTTCGAGGCGACAACAAGGTCCAGCAGGTCCGCCGCGGATGTGTGGTTGGTAATAAGGTACGTGGCAGCATCACTCACGCCGAGGTCCAGCACCTGGACTGTGCCCGGCCGTTCACCCGTTGCTACCTCGCGGGCGCTCTGCGCAACCTGCTCCGTGTTCTGCGGACCGGCAACCAGGATGCTGACCGGCCGGTTCAGGACCTGGTCCACACCGTCCAGCACCAGATCGTGGTCGTGGGAGGCCAATACAGTGGCTGTGACCTTGTAGCGGCCGCCCAGTACTGATCCGACATCGATCGGGTTGGACACGTGTTCCTCCTAGACTGTCCGGGGTCGCCGGCATAGATGATGCAACCCCCGTTCAGGGACCCGCCGAGTGGCTTGCCCCTGAATGCAACTCCCCCTGTACCTTTCCGATCCTAGCGGATTGCGTCCGGCACGCCGTGGACGACGGCCTTCGCGAGCGGCCGGAAACTCACTTTTTACGCCGCCGCCGCTGCTTGAAATAGGGGTTCTCGCCGGCCTTTCCCTGGAAGGTGCGGCGCCCGGGCAGCGGAATCTGCTCGCGGAGCAGCCCTCCCCTTGCGGTGCCGGGTTGGTCCTCGCCGGTCAGGTACCCGTCGTCGGACTTATCCTGGCCGCCGCCGTGACGGCCGCCGTCGTAAGTTCCCGCGCCGCCGGTCGTCCGCTCCGGCTCCGGTCCTGCCCGGAAGGAGACCGCATCAAATTCGCCCGAGATCCTCGGGATCAGGCCGGTGTCCACGGACGTGGTGGCGCGCTCGGGGCGGTGCATGGCTGCCTCGGCGGACGCGCCTTCCACGGACGGAGTCCCCTCCGGAGCGGACGACGGCGGGGCCCCGCCTTCCGCGGCAGGTGCAGTGGGGGTGCCGCGGCCCAGACGGCCCAGCAGCGGGCGGAGCAGGTCGCGCAGCTCCGCAACCCGGAACAGCTTGAGCAGGAAGAAGTATGCCACCAGCATGACGGGGCCCACCACCACCACCGTGATCAGTGCGGTCAGGCGGTTTTGCCAGGCGAAGCCATCGGGACTGTAGCTGCCCATGAGCCAGAGTGCCCCGGCGCCGGCGATCGCCGAGCCCAGCGCCGCGTAACCCATCCGGATGTACGAATTGGCAATCCGTGGCCCGTCCAAATGGCCCAAAAGCCGGCGCAGGAAGTAGGCGCTGATGACCACGGAGAGGATGTTTCCCACCGTGTAGAGGATGGCGATGGCATAGATGATCTGGTTCACCGGCAGGAACTGGATGGCGAACGCGCCCGCCACATAGACCACCGCCAGCAGCAGCTGGATGTAGAACGGGGTCCGGGCGTCCTCGTTGGCGTAAAACACGCGCGACATCATGAAGTTGGCGCTCATGAACGGCGTGCTGAGGGCAAGGATAGTGAGCGTCTGGGCCAGCATCACGCCGTCTTGCCGGGAGCCGCCGGAGAAGAACATGCCCAGCGGGCCGGCCAGTGCGAACAGTGCCAGGGCGCCGAAGACGGTGGCGACGGCCATGGTCCGCAGTCCGTGCGAGAGGGCGTCGCGCAGCTCGTCCCGGTTGCCGTCCTGCGATGCCCGGGTCATCCGGTTGAACAGCACGGTGGCGAGGGACAAGGCGATGATGGAGTGCGGCAGCAGGTATAGCTGGCTGGCCACCTCCAGGACGGCGTTGCCGGGCAGCAGCTCCGCGGCGGGGTCGCCGGCCTGCTGCAGCCGGAGCCGCTCCGCGCCCGGGATGGTGGCAATGCGCATGACGTACAGGAAAGCGAGCTGTCCGACGACGGCCGTCAGCAGCGTCCAAACGCTCAGCTTGGCTGCCTGGCCCAGTCCCACGCCGCGCCAGCCGAATCGCGGCCGCAGGCCCAGCCGCAGCCGGAAGACGGGAATCAGCAGGATGGCGGTCTGGGAGACGACGCCGATGGTTGAGAAGCCCGCCACGAAGAAGGTTTGCGTGTCCCCCCAGTTGGCCAGGGTGTGGGGACTGAACTCATTGGTGCCGAAGATCCAGATAAACATCCCCAGGCCGGCGATAGCCACGATGTTGTTGAGGATGGGCGCCCACATGGCCGGCCCGAACGCGCCGTTGGCGTTGAGGACCTGGGTGAGGAGGGCATAGAGGCCATAAAAGAAAATCTGCGGCAGGCACCAGAAAGCGAAGGTGACCGCCAGTGCCTTTTGCTGAGGTGAATAGCCCTGGGTGGTCAGGTCGATGACCCACGGGGCGGCCAGGGTGACCATGGCCGTCAGGCCCAGCAGGAGCAGGACAGCCAGCGTGAGCAGCCGGCTGATGTAGTCGGCTCCCCTGTCCGGCGCTTTGCTGGCCTTGATGATCTGCGGTACCAGGACGGCGTTGAACACGCCACCGGCCACCAGCAGGAAGATCAGGTTGGGAAGATTGTTGGCATTGATGAACGTGTCATTGACCGTTGAGCCAAGGCCCAGGGCCGTACCGAGCATCCAGGTCTTGCCGAATCCCAGGAAACGCGAAACCAGAGTCCCGGCGGCCATGATGGCGCTGGACCGGGTTTCGCTGGCACCCGCCGCGACCTGCGGGGTATCCGGCCCGGCAAGGTCCGGCCCGCCCGCTTCCGGGGGCACGCCTTCGGGAACCGCATCGCCCGGGCGGCCGCCGTTATCGGAAGGAGAGTTGGTAGCTGACATCGAGTTCATCGTCTCACCCGCGGGGGCTTATCGCCGCAACGCCCCGGGCGCCAGCGCGGCAGGCACGTTGCGGTGACGGCCACGCGGGCCCTCCTATAGGTGTCCGGGCAGGACCTCTCGGGCGAGGTCGGCGATGCGCCGCTCGTTGGGGAAGGAGAGTTTCCGGGCCAGTTCCTGGATGGGCACCCATGCCACGTCCACGGCTTCCTGGTCGGGATCGTTTTCGATGGTGAGTTCGCCGCCCGTGGCGCGCAGGAGGTAGTGGTGCACGGTCTTGTGGACGCGGTGGCCGCTGACGGTGAACCAGTAGTCGATGCTTCCCAGCGGGGCCAGGATGCTGCCCTCAATGCCGGTTTCTTCGGCGATCTCCCGGACCGCTGCCTCTTCATTGTTTTCCTTGCCCTCCGGGTGGCCCTTGGGCAGGCACCACTCGAGGCGTCCGCCCCTGTTAAGGCGGGCGATGATCGCAACCCTCAACTCGGCGTCGGACGTATCCACCACCACGCCGCCGGCCGAAACTTCCTCCACCGTGGGCAGCGAGGCCGGTGCCGAATGCTGGGCAGGGGCAACGTGCGCACCGATCGCTGACGGCAACGGTGCGTTTGTCCTCCTGCCTGGAGCGCTCGGTACTGGATGGGCCATGGAGTCCACTCTAACGACTGTTGCCCGTTCGTGATGACCGGAACATGACAACAACATGGACGGCATATGACGCAGTTTCCTGCCAGCAGGTGGAATCCTCCGGATCTTGACAGTATTTTGGCCTGCCGGGCCGCCGGTTTCTGCCAAGCTTAAGTAACTATGGCGCACGCACATCACAAGACTGAATCCCACACCGTCGACTTCAAGGTGGACCCGGTGGTCCTGGAGCTGGGCCAGCGCTTTGTGGACGCCGGGCATGAACTGTCGCTGGTGGGCGGCCCGGTGCGGGACCTGTTCCTGGGGCGGAAATCCCCCGACCTTGATTTCACCACGGACGCCACTCCGGACCAGACGGTTGCCCTGATCAAGAAGTGGGCGGACAACTTCTGGGACATCGGCCGCGCCTTCGGAACCATCGGCATGCGCAAGGACGGGTTCCAGATCGAAATCACCACCTACCGGGCCGAAGCCTACGATCCGCAGTCCCGCAAGCCCGTGGTGGCGTTCGGGTCGTCGCTGACCGATGACCTGCTCCGCCGGGATTTCACCATTAACGCCATGGCGCTGAAACTGCCCTCCATGGAGCTGGTGGATCCGTTCGGGGGCGTCCGGGACCTGCACGCGTCGGTTCTTGCCACCCCCGGTGCGCCCGAGCTGTCCTTTTCCGACGACCCGCTGCGGATGATGCGGGCCGCCAGGTTCGCCGCGCAGCTGGGCGTGGCGGTGCACGACGACGTCCGCGAGGCCATGACCCGGATGGCCGAGCGCATCACCATCATTTCGGCCGAACGGGTCCGCGACGAGCTGGTAAAGCTCATCTGCGGCCCCCGCCCCCGCGTGGGGGTAGACCTGCTGGTGGATACCGGCTTGGCCGAGTACGTGCTCCCGGAAGTCTCGGCCCTGCGCCTTGAATCCGACGAGCACCACCGGCACAAGGACGTGTACCAGCACTCCCTCCAGGTGCTGGAGCAGGCGGCCGAGCTGGAAACGGATGCGGACGGCCCTGTCCCCGGCCCCGACTTTGTGCTGCGCTTCGCCGCATTGATGCACGACGTCGGCAAGCCGGCCACGCGGCGCTTCGAACCGGGCGGCGCGGTCAGCTTCCGCCATCACGACATGGTGGGTGCCAAGCTCACCTCCAAGCGCATGAAGACCCTCCGGTTCGACAAGGACACCACCAAGGCGGTTGCCCGGCTGGTGGAGCTGCACATGCGCTTCTACGGTTACGGTGACGCCGGCTGGACCGATTCAGCCGTCCGCCGGTATGTCACTGACGCCGGACCGCTGCTGGAGCGCCTGCACCGGCTGACGCGGTCCGACGTCACTACCCGGAACCAGCGCAAGGCCGAGCGGCTCGCCTTCGCCTATGACGACCTCGAAGCACGCATTGTTGCCCTGAAGGAACAGGAATCCCTGGATGCCGTGCGGCCGGACCTGGACGGGGCCCGGATCATGGCGGTGCTCGGCATCAAGCCCGGGCCCGTCGTGGGCAGGGCCTACAAGTTCCTCCTTAACGAGCGGATGGAACACGGACCCCTTCCAACAGAGGAAGCGGAGGCCCGGTTGCTGCGCTGGTGGGCCGGGCAGCCCGAATCGGCACCTGCTGCAGCGGATCCCGCAGGGTCTCCCGCCGTCGTCGAACCTTCCCCCTCTGAGGAGACCAAGTGACATATCCTGCCCTTGCCCCCCGCCCCCAGCTCTGGATCCTGCGCCACGGCGAGACCGAATGGTCCAAAAGCGGCCAGTACACCGGACTGACGGACCTCCCGCTCACGGTTGAAGGCGAACAGCAGGCCGTAGAGGCCCGGAAGGTGCTCGACGCCGTGGACTTCGACCTGGTGCTCACCTCGCCCCTGCGGCGGGCCCGGCGCACTGCCGAACTTGCGGGCTTTCCGGACGCGCAGCACGAACCGCTGGCCGTGGAATGGAACTACGGCGACTACGAGGGCATCAGCTCCGACCTGATCCGCAAGGACAATCCCGACTACCTCATCTGGACGCACGGCGTCCCTAACGGCGAGACGCTCGACGAGGTGGCGGCAAGGGCAGACAAGATCATTGGCCGGATCCTGGAATCGGGGATGGACAACGTGCTCATCGTGGCGCACGGACATTTTTCCCGGATACTGACAGCCCGCTGGCTCGAATTGCCGCCCACCGAGGGCCGGCATTTCATTCTTGGGACGGCGAAAGTCTGCACCCTTGGGTGGGACAAGAAGACTCCGGCAATTGTGCGCTGGGGCCTCTAGCATTCCTCTTTGCCGAATTTCTTTTGCCGGTTTTCGGGAATTAGGTAGTCAACTGCGGATTAGTGGTGTACGTTTATTCCTGTCCCCGAGGCAATTAGCCGTGGGTCAGCGCCCCGGCTGCACGCTTTAATTGCGGCAAACAGGAGAAAAGGAGGTTGGGAGAAATGATGACTTTGACTGGCGGACGGAAGACCACCATCAATGCCGCCCCGGCCTCGGCGCATAATGCGCACCTGTCCGGGGGCTTTGCAGACTGCTAGCGGCTAGCCGTTCCGCGGCCTGCTGATTTCCGAGGGCGGCGAAGCCCGCGGGGATAAGCAGCGGCATCCGCGGCTCCCGCTTTCTTCGGTGGCTTTCGGTATCCCGTTTTCTGCCCCCGCAGCCCTTGCCTGCCAGCACCCACCGTGGGCTTGCGCTCTGCGTGTGGTGCGCAGCCTGTCCGGCACTTTTTTGACGCCCGGAAATCCCTAATTGCTTTCCTGGTAATTCCGGCATCAATTGTTGCCGCAATTTCCGCATTATCACCAGTCAATTTGCTGCGCCCTTCTTCGGGCTGCCTTTTGGCCGGCACACCTGTAATAGGAGGTGAAAACCATGGTCCGGAAGATCCGGAAACTCCTGTCCGCTGTACGGCGGCCCGCCAGGAAGCAGTTCAACAGGAACCTGCTGGAACAGCAGCGGGAAGACGTCTTCGTCCTGATGCACCAGCAAATGGGTGGCCTCCGCTGAGGCTTGCTTACCGGCCTTCGGTTCTCAGGAGCAGGCGAAGGAGATGAGGACCAGGCGCTGGAAGGGCTGGCTGCGGGTTTCCCGGCATTCTGCCGCGGCGAAGGCGGAAAGATCATGGGGAGTGCCTGCACCCAGCCCGACGAACAAGACGTTGCCGCGGCCTTTCAGTTCGGCGGCTGTGACGGGAGCATCCACACCCCACAGGGTCCCCGACTCTGCCGGATTTTCCTCAAGGGACAGGTCCTCCATGCCTTCAAACCCATCCGGATAGGCGAGGACCATGTCCCGGAGGTAGGGCTCGTCGAACACCAGGGCGGCGGGTTGCGGTTCCTGCTGGTCCAGCAGGGCAGCGATCCGCCGTTCCGTGTCCGCGGGTTCGTCGACCAGGCTCTTGACCGTGAGTTGCGGGACCAGGCTGCACCCAACCACCGCGGCCACCGCAAGGGGCCTCAGCCATCTTCGGGCAGCCGGAAGGCGCGTGATACCCAGTCCCACCAGCAGGGCAAATGCCGGCGCTGTGAACGTCAGGTACCGTGCAACGTAGACGGGCTGAGCTATGACGCTGACCAGCAGGAGCCCCGCGACGGGCACGCCCACGCCGGCCAGGCCCAGCCAAACCAGGGGACGAAGTGCTGCGTCTCCGCGCGCCCTCCACAGGCCCCATGCCACCAGCGCAACCTCCACCACACCCAGCAGCACCACGAATGCCAGGATCCACGTGGGAGGCATGTTTCCCGTGGGCCGGTCATCCCCGTAGAAGTACTGCTTAACTGCGGCGGTCATCAGGTTTTGGGTCAGGGAGCGGTCCTGGATCCAGTCCACCTGGGCCTTCTGCCCCAAGGCATAGACAAGGAACGGCAGCACGCTCACGCCCGCCGCCGATGCAGCCACCAACGTGGCCACAATACGCCGCCGCAGGATGATGGCGGCTGCCGCGTGGGCAGCAACGGCAAGGGCAAAGAACATGAACATCCAGACACCCACCACCGCGGTGAGTGTGTATAGCACCCAGTCAAGAACCCGGTTGGACTTCCAGGCCCGGAGCAGCAGCAGGGTGAGGGCGACGGCGATCAGGGCGGTGAAGGCTGACTGGCGCGCCTCCGTTCCCGCCCAGACCATGCGCGGAAGGACTGCCAGAACCAGGCCGGCCGCTAACCCCACCGCTTCCGATCCCAGCTTTCGTCCAATGACTGCCGTTCCAGCACAGGCAAGACCCACTGCCATAGCTGATGGCAGCCTCATGGACACCTCGGAGAAACCGAAGACGGACGTCCAGAAATGCATGATCAGGTAATAGAGCCCATGGACGGCATCCACTGACTGCAGCAGCAGCAGCAGGTCGCCGGGAGACCGTCCGGCGGCAGAAATGGTGGCGATCTCGTCATCCCAAAAGGACGGGATCCACGAGCCCAGGAACGCAGCACAGAATCCCAGCAGCCCAATAAAGACCGGCATCCGCCACATTGGGATGGCGCCATCTGGTGCAGAGCCGAGCCCGGACCCCTGCCAGGCTGTTTGGCCGCGGACCCTCTGGCCTTCCACCTGTTACCTCCTGGAAACTGCCGGTTGAACCGAAGCCATGTCTT
Organism: Arthrobacter sp. Y3221157; assembly: GCF_059089865.1. NCBI lineage: Bacteria > Bacillati > Actinomycetota > Actinomycetes > Micrococcales > Micrococcaceae > Arthrobacter > Arthrobacter sp. Y3221157. The sequence goes on along the minus strand of NZ_JBNHFD010000021.1, from coordinate 14,706 downwards.
GCATGTCATAAGGACGGATGAGGGGACGAAGCTTCGCGGCGCAGCGTACAGCCTTTCCCGGCACCCCTTGCGACGATACAGGCCCTCAGGAATTGGGACAGCATCCTTGAGGCATCCCGGTAAGCTCGACTGCATGGAGGAAAGCCAGCCTGCGGGGAGCCGGGCACGGTCCCGGCTGGTGGTTCCCAGCCGCAGCGATGTCCTGCTGCGGAACTTCACCGAGGTAGCCGGTGGACCCATGGGACGCAGGGCGGAGCCGGGCGTGATTTCCCCGGCTCCTTTCACCGTGGAGCGGGTCCTGGTGCTCCTGGCCGTTCTCGCGGCCTTGATCGGCGTCCTGCTCAAGGGATACTGCCGCGCCAACGGCTGGGAGCCGCCCACCCAGTTCTACGCCACTTGCTATTCGGACTTCCCGGAGCTGTTCCGGAACCGCGGCCTGGCGGACGGTGCCTTCCCCATCCTGGGCAGCCAGTTCGAGTACCCGGTACTGATAGCCCTGATTGCAGGGCTTGGCGCCTGGCTGGTGCCAGGCACGGGCGCCTCCGAAGGACGCATCCTGGCGTACTTCGACGTCAACGCAGCACTACTGGCCGCGGCGGCTGTGGTCACAGTGCTGGCGACGGCGAGGACCTCGGTTCGCCGGCCCTGGGATGCCGCGATGGTGGCCCTCGCACCGGGGATCATCCTCGCAGGAACCGTGAACTGGGACCTGTGGACGGCGTGCCTGGTGGCGGTGGGAATGTATTTTTTCGCGTCTCAGCGGCTGGTGCCCGCCGGCATCCTGCTCGGACTCGCCACCGCCACCAACCTCTATCCCCTGCTGGTCCTGGTTGCCATCCTGCTGCTGAGCCTGCGGACAAACCGGTTCCGTCCCCTGCTGGTGACCGGCGCGGCCGCAGCTGGGACCTGGACCGCGGTCAACCTGCCGTTCGCGGTGGCCAACTTCAGCGGCTGGGCCTACTATTTCCAGTTCACCGCTGACCGCGATGCGGGGTACGGGTCGCCATGGTTTGCCTACAATCTGCTGGCCGGCAGGCTCCGCTGGCCGGGTCTAAGTCCGGTGGCGGTCGACCTGCTCGCACCGGCATTCCTTGTGCTGCTTTGTGTCGGGATCGCCTACGTGGCGCTGACGGCACCCCGCCGTCCCCGCTTTGCCCAGCTGGCCTTCCTCCTGGTGGCGGCCTTCATCCTCACCAACAAGGCCTACTCCCCGCAATACGTGGTGTGGCTGATCCCGCTCCTTGCCCTTGCCCGGCCACGCTGGCGGGACTTCCTGGTGTGGCAGGGCATCGAAGGCCTCCACTGGGCCGCGGTGTGGATGTACCTTGGTCAGGTGACCAGCGCAGGCTCCTCCCAGCACAACCTGGACATGCCGTATTACGTTCTGGCGGTGGCCGCCCACCTGGTGGCCGTGGCGTATCTGATGGCGAGGGTCACCTGGGATATCTACGACCCCACCTATGACCCCATCCGGCGCCACCATCTTGATGACCCGCATGGCGGGCCGTTCTCCGGTGCTCCGGACCGCTTCAGCTTCAGCCTGCGCCGCGCCAAACATCCTGTTCTTCCCGGAAAGGACTCCACGCATGCCTGACGTAGTAGTAGTGGGCGCCGGCCCCAACGGCCTGGCCGCGGCAGCTGTCATGGCCCGTGCCGGTCTGTCCGTGGAAGTCTTCGAGGCCGCTTCCTCTATTGGCGGCGGGACGCGGACCTCGGAACTGATGCAGCCCGGACATTTCCATGATGTGTGCTCCGCAGTGCATCCCATGGCGCTGGCCTCCCCGTTCTTCCGTGCTTTTGAGCTGGCACGCCGGGTGAAGCTGGTCAGCCCGGAAATTTCCTATGGTTCCCCGCTGGATGGTGGACGCGCAGCCCTCGCCTACCGGTCACTGGACCGGACAGCAGCGGAGCTCGGCAGGGACGGTGCAGCGTACCGCCGGCTGATGGCGCCCTTGGTCAGGAACGTCGACGGCGTCATGGACTTCACGCAAAACCAGCTGTACCGGATTCCCGGGGACCCCTTCACGGCGGCGATGTTTGGCCTGCGCACCCTGGAACAGGGGACACGGGCATGGAACGCGAGGTTCCGTGAGGAGTACGCACCTGCCCTCCTCAGCGGGGTGACCTCTCATGCCATAACGCATCAGCCATCCCTGGCCGGGGCCGGGGCGGGGCTCATGCTCAGCGCCCTGGGGCATGCCCAGGGATGGCCCATCCCGATCGGCGGTTCCGCCGCCATTTCAGCGGCACTTGCGGAGGACCTCACCGCCCACGGGGGTGTCATCCGCACGGGCACACCAGTGGAGAGGCTGGTGGACCTGCCTGAGGCACGCGCCGTCCTGCTGAATGTGTCCCCGAGGGGCCTGCTGGAGATGGCCGGGGATTCCCTGCCGGCCCGCTACCGCTCCTCCCTGGAGTCATTCCGCTACGGCAACGGTTCCTGCAAGGTCGACTTCATCCTGTCCGGACCCGTTCCCTGGCAGGCCCCTGAGCTGGCGGACGCCGGCACCGTGCACCTGGGCGGCACGCGGGAGGAGCTTGCGCAGTCTGAAAACGACGTCGACGCGGGCCGGCATCCGGAGAGACCCTATGTCCTGGTGGCCCAGCCGTCCCGGTTCGACCCGGGCAGGGCGCCGTCGGGACACCACACACTATGGACCTACTGCCATGTCCCCGCTAATTCAACGAGGGACATGACGGAAACGGTCACCGCCCAGCTGGAGCGGTTTGCACCCGGGTTCCGCGACCTCGTGGTGCAGTCGAATGCAGTTACCGCTGCCGGGCTGGCCGAGTACAACCGCAACTACATTGGCGGCGACTTCAGCGTGGGAACGATGGACCTGCGGGGCCTGTTACGGCGGCCGGTCGTGTCACGCGTCCCGTGGCGCACTCCCCTGCCCGGTGTCTACCTGTGTTCATCCGCCACGCCGCCAGGCCCCGGGGTCACGGGAATGCCCGGCCTGCACTCCGCAACACACGCCTTGCGGGACATCTTCCGTCTGCCGGTCCCCGCGCTGGGGCTGAATACAGGTGGCGGAAGCTAAGCATCTGCCGCTGACGTAGTGCAGGCCAAACCGGCGGCAAAAGCAGGGGATAATGGCGCGATGGGGAAAAATTCGAGATTTTCTATTGCTGTTGCCGCGCTCATCCTGGGAACGTCACTCGTTGCCTGTGATGACGGCCGCAGTGGCGCGGAAGCCGCAGCTGCTGAGCTCGCCATCGCCGTTTCCGGTCTGGACATCAGCTCCGTGGCCTTTGACGGCAAGGACGCTGCTGCCGCCGACGACCAGCTCAAGTCCGTCTTCGCGGCCCTCGATCCCCAAAAGCCTTCTGTGGCAGCCGGTGAGCTCACCCTCGACGGGGACAACGCCTCCGCACCGCTGAACTACACCTGGACCTTCGGCGAAGCGAAATGGAAATACTCCGTCTCAGCCAAGTTCAGGAAGTCCGGCGATAAATGGCTGACGGTATGGGACCCCGCCACGCTGGTGCCCGGCCTGGCTGATTCAGAGGTCCTGAGCAAGGGTGCCCATTCGCCGCCCCGCGCTGACATCCTCGGTGCCGGGGACGTCCCCCTGGTCACCTATCGCCCCGTAGTCAACGTCGGCATCGACAAGCCCCAGCTCGGTTCCGCCGATCCTGCTGACTCGGCCGGCAAGCTCGCCGCCCTGGTGGGCGCCGATCCCGCGGCGTATACGGAGCAGGTGAAGGCCTCCGGCGCAGAAGCCTTCGTTCCGGCGATCACGCTGCGGGAAGAAGGCCGCACCATTACCAACGAGCAGATCGCCGCCATTCCCGGCGCCCGCGCCATTCCGGCCACGATGCCCTTGGCACCCTCCCGGAATTTTGCCCGCGCCGTACTTGGCTCCGTGGGAGAGGCCACGGCCGAGCAGATCGAAGCATCCGAAGGGGCCCTGGCTCCCGGCGACCTGACCGGCATCGGCGGGCTCCAGCAGCAGTACGACGAACAGCTTCGCGGGTCTGACGCCGTCGTCATCCGTGCCCAGCGCGCCGACCTGACCCGTGAACAGATCCAGTCCTCGGCAACCGACCCCCGCCGGGTGCTGTTCGAGGTGGAGCCGAAACCCGGCACAGCGCTGAAGACCACGCTGGATCCCCGGCTGCAGGCGCTTGCCGAAGACACCCTGGCGGAGGTGGGTCCTGCCTCCGCCATCGTCGCCCTCCGGCCCTCGACAGGTGCCGTGCAGGCTGTCGCATCCGGTCCGGGCAGCAACGGCTACAACACTGCCATGCTGGGCCAGTATGCACCGGGGTCGATCTTCAAAATGGTTGATTCCCTGGCGATGTTCCGTTACGGCCTCACGCCCGAATCCAAGGTTGAGTGCACTCCCACGCTCACGGTGGACGGCCGGACATTCAAGAATGCGGAGGGGTATCCCGAAGGTTCCCTGGGCTCGGTTACCCTACGGGACGCGTTTGCCCACTCCTGCAATACAGCGTTCATTGCCGCCCGGGACAAAGTCACGCAGGCCCAGCTCGAGTCTGCCGCCATGGCCATGGGACTGGCCGTGGAGGCGCCCACCCTTGGAGCGGAAGCCTTCCTGGGCTCTGTCCCCGGCGAGGCTTCGGGCACTGAACATGCAGCTTCCATGATCGGCCAGGGCAAGATCCTGCTGTCACCGCTGGCTGCCGCCATGATGGCGGGATCCGTGGCGAAGGGCGCGCCCGTTGCGCCGCAGCTCGTTTTGAATCCCGACGGCGGCGAAGCGCCTGCCGGGACCACCAGCGGATCCACTGCTCCCGCCGCGCAGCCCTCGGCCACGGCAACTGCTGAAGCTCCTTCACCAGCTTCCGGGCAGCCGATCAACGCGGAGGAGGCGGCTTCCCTGGCGGACATGATGCGTGCCGTCGTCACCAGCGGCCATGCCGGTTTCCTGTCCTCGGTTCCGGGAGCTCCGGTTGGCGCCAAGACCGGTACCGCTGAATTCGGCAATGAAGTACCGCCGAAGACCCACGCATGGATCGTGGCTGTGCACGGCGACCTTGCCGTGGCCGTCTTCGTGGAGGACGGCGGGCTGGGGGCAACCACTTCCGGTCCGCTGCTCAAGGAATTCCTGACCGCCGCCGGCTAGAGTTTCTGTCCAGAATGGCGACTTCCAAGCCCGTCAAGCCGCCATATCCGGACAGAAACTCCTGGGGTGGGGCGTGGGAAGATGGACTGCGTGGCCCATATTGACGTTTCCGGTATCGATTACTTCCTCTCCGACGGCACGCAGCTGCTGAATGGGGTTACCTTCAAGGTTCCGGACGGCACCAAGACTGCGCTGATCGGACCCAACGGGACGGGCAAGACGACGCTGTTCCGGATCATCGCCGGAGACCTCACCGCGGATGAGGGCGTCATCGGTCGGTCCGGAAGCATGGGCATCATGCGCCAGTTCGTGGGCCAGGTCAGGGACGAATCCACCGTGCGGGACCTGCTGGTTTCCGCTGCCCCGCCGGCGCTGGCTGCCGCCGCCCGCGAGGTGGACGAGGCGGAACTGGCCATGATGGAGCACGACGACGAGCCCACCCAGATGCGGTACGCCCAGGCCATCGTCGATTGGGGGGACGCCGGCGGATATGACGTGGAGACCGTCTGGGATGAGGTTTGCATGGCCGCGCTGGGACTCCCCTACGACCGTGCCCAGCACCGCCCGGCGTCGAGCCTTTCCGGCGGTGAGCAAAAGCGGCTTGTCCTCGAGGCGCTGTTCGCCGGTCCAGATGAGCTGCTGCTGCTGGACGAACCTGACAACTACCTCGATGTGCCCGGCAAACGCTGGCTCGAGGAGAGGCTCAACGAATCCAAAAAGACTGTCTTCTTCATCAGCCATGACCGTGAGCTGCTGAACAATGCCGCGGGACGCATCGTAACGCTGGAGCCCGGCATAAACGGGGCTGCGGCGTGGATCCACGGCGGTGGATTCGGTTCCTACGTGGAAGCGCGGGCAGACCGGAACGCCCGGTTCGAGGAACTCCGCAAACGCTGGGACGAGGAGCACATCAAGCTCAAGGAACTCGTCAACATGTACAAAAACAAGGCAGCCTTCCGCTCCGACATGGCCAACCGCTACCACGCAGCACAGACCCGGCTGGCCAAGTTCCTCGAGGCCGGGCCGCCGGAGGCACTGCCCATCGAGCAGAACGTGCAGATGCGGCTCAAGGGCGGCCGCACGGCCAAGCGCGCCATTGTTGCGGAGCGGCTGGAACTGACCGGCCTGATGAAGCCGTTCTCCACGGAGGTCTGGTTCGGTGACCGGGTGGGCGTCCTGGGCTCCAACGGGTCCGGCAAGTCGCACTTCCTGCGGCTGCTGGCCACCGGCGGCACCGACCCGGAGCGGGAGCACCTGCCCGTATCCGACGTGGAGATCGCGGAGGTGCCGCACGATGGAACCGTCAAACTGGGGGCCCGCATCCGCCCCGGCTTCTTCGCGCAGACCCATGTGCGGCCTGACCTTCTGGGCAAGACACTGCTGGACATCCTGCACCGGGGGGACGAACACCGCTCGGGGCTGGGCCGTGAAGCCGCAGCCGGCGCTTTGGACGGCTACGGCCTGGCCGGACAGTCGGAGCAGAAGTACGAGTCCCTCTCGGGCGGGCAGCAGGCACGGTTCCAGATCCTGCTGCTCCAGCTCAGCGGTGCCACCCTGCTGCTGCTCGACGAGCCCACGGACAACCTTGACCTGCACTCGGCCGAAGCACTGGAACGGGCTATCGACCACTTCGAAGGGACCGTCCTGGCGGTGACCCACGACCGCTGGTTCGCCCGGACCTTTGACCGCTTCCTCGTGTTCGGCTCTGACGGCAAAGTGTACGAATCGGCGGAGCCCGTCTGGGACGAAAAGCGGGTTGAACGCGCCCGCTGATCCACCCGGGTGATCACCCTGATGATCACTTGGTCAAGCGTTGCTATCATGTGAGCATGAAGACAGACGACCGGCACCGCGCTATCGCAGACCTGCTGCGCGAGCGGGCCCAAGTCAGCGTCGAGGAGCTCATCTTGGCCTGCAAAGCGTCAGGAGCAACCATCCGCCGCGACCTCGAGGTGCTCGCAGCCAACGGGGTACTCCGGCGGGTGCACGGTGGGGCCCGCAGCCTGCTGGGCCCCGGCGACAACCCCGGTTACGGTCAGCGCGAACTGGAGGACCAGGACGTCAAACGGCGTATCGCGGCTGCCGTTGCAGGCCTGCTGCGGGACCGGGAACATGTCTGGCTGGACAGCGGGAGCACCGCCACGGAAGTGGCCCGTGCTCTGGCCGGCCGGAACCTGACGTTGATGCCCATGTCCTTGCGCGCACTGAACGCCGCAGCCGGTGAAGACACCGCCGCGGGCGTCCGGCCCGCGCTCCTGCTCCCCGGCGGAAACGTGGTGCCCGGCGAATTGTGCTTCCGCGGCCCCCTGGCTGAGGCAAACATCCGGTCCCTGCGGTTCGATACGGCCATCATCACCCCCTGCGCCGTGAGGACCGGGGACGGACTGCTGGCCCATGACCTCGAAGATTCAGCCGTAAAGCGGGCGGGGCTGGAATCGGGCGCGCGGGTCGTCCTAGCCGCTGCCGCCGCTAAGTGGCACAGCAACGCGCGGGTGCTGGTTGCCGGCCTTGAGCGGGTGGATGTGATGGTGACAGACAAGGTTTTCAGCGCCGGAGAGCGCGCCCAACTTGATGAATACTCTGTGGAAGTAGTGAATGTATGAGCACAAATACGGGCATGAAGCAGGACGCTGGACTCAATGCAGCCGCAACAGCCACCTTCCTGGTCTTCGGCATCAACGGCTTGGTCTTTGCCAGCTGGGCTGCCCGGATCCCGGCGGTGACCGAAACACTGAACATCACCTCAGGGCAAATGGGCACGCTGCTCCTGTGCACCGCCGTCGGTTCCCTGCTGGCCCTGCCCACTGCCGGCCTGGTGGTGGGCCGGATTGGAACGGCAAATACCGTTCGGTTTGGCGGCTTGCTGGCAGCGGCGGCCGGAGCGGGGATTGCCCTGTCCCTGTCCCTTGAATCCATTCCCGGCACGGCAATCGCGCTCTTCTTCTTCGGAATCGCGATTGGCCTCTGGGACGTTTCGCAGAACATCGAAGGCGCCGACGTGGAGCACAAGCTCCGGCGCACCATCATGCCGCAGTTCCACGCCGCATTTAGCGGCGGTGCTTTTGTGGGTGCGCTGATCGGGGCAGGACTGTCCAGCCTGGGAGTCGAACTGCCCCTACACCTCTTGGTGATCGTGGGTGTGGTGGTGCTGGTGACGATGATCGCCCCGCGCTACTTCCTCCCCCATATCTCCGCGGCCGCTCCCGAGGGGGACGGAAGGCAGGCGAAGGGTCCTTCCGCGTGGCGGGACAGCCGCACCCTGCTCATTGGCGTGGTGGTCCTCGGGGCTACCCTCACGGAGGGTGCCGGCAATGACTGGATTGCCAAGGCCTCCGTTGACGGACTGGGGACCTCCGAGTCCACCGGCGCCCTCATGTTCGCCCTCTTTGTCCTGGCCATGACGGCCATGCGGTTCCTTGGCGGACGGGTGATCGATAAATACGGGCGGGTTGTGGTCCTGCGGGCCAGCATGGCGGCCGCGGCAGCCGGCCTCGGATTGTTCGTGCTCGCCGGGAGTGTGTGGCTGGCGGCTGTTGGCGCCGCACTGTGGGGCGTGGGAGCCGCGCTGGCCTTCCCGATGGGGATGTCCGCTGCCGCGGACGACCCGAAGCACGCTGCAGCCCGCGTCTCCGTAGTATCCACTCTCGGTTATATATCGTTCCTTGCCGGCCCGCCCCTCCTGGGCTACCTCGGCGACCTCACGGGGATCCACCTGGCGCTACTGGCCATCATGGCCCCCATCGTGCTGGCACTCCTGCTGGCGGGAGCTGCAAAACCGCTGCCGGCCAAAGCGGAAGGCAACTAGCCGGAGCGTGCCGGAGGATGCCCGCCTGCTGGGGGTAGTCTGGGGGCATGGGGAGCACATGGCGTCACAGCCACCGGGTCATCGGCCGGTTCGATAGATATCTCGTGCGGCATGTGTCCGACCTGCCGGGTGGAAACCACGACGACTTTTTCCGGAAGCTTTCTGCCTCGGCCAACCACGGGAAGCTCTGGATGGCAGCCGCAGCCGTGATGGCCGCTTTCCCCGGCAAGACCCGCCGGGCAGCACTGCATGGCCTGCTGGCCCAGGCGGTAGCGTCAGCCGTGACCAACGGAGTCTTCAAGACCCTGCTCCCCCGGACCCGGCCCCTGCCGGAGCATCTGCCCGTCTTCCGCTTTGTGCATCCACAGCCCACCAGCTCCTCCATGCCCTCGGGGCATTCTGCATCGGCCATAGCCTTTGCCGTGGGAGCCGGGCTGGTGCGGCCAGCGATCGGTGCCGCGTTGGCACCGGCGGCACTTGGAGTGGCCTATTCCCGCGTGCACACAGGTGCGCACTGGCCGTCCGATGTCTTCTTCGGATCGGCCCTCGGCGCGGGGGCGGCCCTTGTTACCCGGCGCTGGTGGCCGGTGCGACCGCCCTTTCCTGAGGTTTCGAGGACCTGGACCGAGGCACCTGAACTGCCGGGCGGGAAAGGCCTCAGCATCGTGGTGAACACGCTGGGAGGCTCTTTTCGTGAAGAAACGGCTGCAGCACTCCGCGACGTATTCCCTGAAGCGCATATCATCACGGTGCCTCCTGAGGAGGATCTTCTCAAGTCCCTCAACGCCGCCGCGGACTGGCCCGGTACCCTCGCCCTCGGGGTGTGGGGCGGCGACGGTACCGTAGGAGCAGCAGCCACGGCCGCCGTCGAACGCTCCCTGCCCCTCCTGGTCCTGCCGGGCGGGACCCTGAACCACTTTGCCCGCGACGCAGGCACCGGCAGCCTGAAGGAAGCAGTTGCCGCCGCCTCGAAGGGCGAAGCTGCCCTGGCGGACATCGGCATTGTCCGGGCGGAACGGGGGCTCCCGGGACAGCCGGAGGTGACGGAAATGCTCATGCTGAACACATCCAGCGTCGGCCTGTACCCCAACTTTGTGCGGCGGCGGGAGCATTTGCAGGCGGCTTTGGGCAAGCCCCTCGCCGGGGTGATCGCCATGTTCCGGACCTTCGCCACGGGAACCCCCGTCACGCTTACGGTGGACGGCGTGCTGCACCGGGTCTGGATCGCCTACGTGGGCCGGGGCCGGTATTACCCCCGGGACCATGCTCCGTTGCTCCGGCCCGTCATGGATGATGGCGTGCTGGACGTCCGGCTAATAACCGCTGATGAACCGTTTGCCAGGTTGCGGCTGCTATGGTCCGTCTTGACGGGGACGGTGGCCGGCTCCAAAATCACCCACCTGAGGGAAGCCACGGAAGTCCGCATCGAGGCGGGCGGGGCGCCCATAACACTGGCTGTCGACGGCGAGGCCCTGGCAGGAGTGCGCGCCGTGGAGTACAGGGTGCTCCCCAGGGCACTGGCCTACTACTCGCGCCGCTCCTGACCCACTGCATCCCCACGCTGCCGGTCATCCAGGGGGACTACCCTGGTTCTCCCCTGAATCATCCCTGAGGAAGGCGAAAAGGGGCCGCGGCCTCAGTAGCGTAAGGGGTACACCACCGAACCGAACCCATCCGCAGCCCTGCGCTGCCGACCGGAGGAACATCGAATGATTGAGGCACACGACCTGGCCAAGGTCTATGGCGCGAAGACCGCCGTGGCCGGGGTCAGTTTTACCGTCAGGGCAGGGCAGGTCACGGGGTTCCTGGGGCCGAACGGTGCCGGAAAGTCCACCACCATGCGCATGATCATGGGACTCGACCGGCCGACGTCCGGAGCCGTCACCATCAACGGCCTGCCGTACGCGGAGCACAAGGCGCCGCTGCACGAGGTGGGGGCCCTGCTGGACGCCAAGGCCGTGCACACCGGACGCAGCGCCTACAACCACCTGCTGGCCATGGCCGCCACCCACAGCATCCCCAAGAAGCGGGTCCACGAAGTCATCGAGATGACGGGCCTGGAAGCTGTGGCCCGCAAGAAGGCGGGCGGATTCTCCCTGGGCATGGGACAGCGCCTCGGCATCGCCGCAGCCCTGCTGGGGGACCCGCAGACTCTTATCCTGGACGAGCCGGTCAACGGCCTGGACCCGGAGGGCGTCCTCTGGGTCCGCAACCTGGTGCGCTACCTCGCCAACCAGGGCAAGACCGTCTTCCTCTCCTCGCACCTCATGAGCGAGATGGCGCAAACCGCCGACCACCTGATCGTCATCGGCCGCGGCCGCATCATTGCTGACGCCCCGGTCAAGGAGATCATCGCCGGCACCCGCCAGGCCAGGACCCTGGTCCGCACGGACTCGGCTCCGCAGCTGGCGTCCCTGCTGGCGGGCAACGGCGTCACGGTGGACCAGAGCGAGCCGGAAACCCTGACGGTGACGGGGCTGGAACCCCGCCAGATAGCCCAGGTCGCGTTGAGCAGCGGCGTCCTGGTCTACGAGCTCACCCCGCAACTGTCCTCCCTGGAGGACGCCTACTTCGACCTCACCAAGGACGAAGTGGAATACCATTCGCACCTGGCCGGCGGACCCGCAGTGGCAGCCCCGGCAACGGCAGGAAAGTAAGGACGATGAGCACCCAGACAGCAACCCCTGCCAGGCCGGCCCGTTCCTCCGCGGGGACCCGCGGGGTCACCTTTGGCGGCGTCCTGCGCTCCGAATGGATCAAACTCTGGTCCCTGATGTCCACCCGCATCCTGCTGCTCCTCACCCTGGTGGCAATCGTTGGCGTGGGCGCACTGGCCGTCCTGATCCGCTACACGTACCTGGATGAGATGATCCGCAACGCCAGGGACCAGGGCCAGACCCTGACACCGGAAATGATGGAACAGACCTTCCCGCCAGGATCCGGGTTCGACCTCTACAACCTGCCCAACGCCGGCCTGCAAATCGGCATCCTGGTCCTGGGCTCGCTGGCGGTCCTGTTCATGGCTTCCGAATACGCCACAGGGATGATCCGTTCCACCATGAACGCTGTTCCGCGCCGCACGCCGGCATTCGTGGCCAAGGCCATCATCCTGGCCGTGATCTCCTACGTCATCACCACCATCGCGGGCGCGGCCACCTTCCTGATCGCCATGCCGGTCTTCCAGGGCATCGGGTTCGACCTCGACTGGTCCACGGACGGCGTGCTGTACAGCGTCTTCACCGGCGGGCTTTATGTTGCCGGGGTGGCACTGATCGGGCTTTCGCTTGGGACGCTGCTCCGAAACTCTGCCGGCGGGATCACCGTCCTGGTGGGCATCTTCTTCGTGCTGTCCATCGCGGCCAGTTTCCTGACGCTCATTCCGGGTGAGTTCTGGAAGTACGTTCCGCAGTACATTCCCAGTGAGGCCGGCGGCCGCTTCCTCTCCATCGGCCACACGGACGGTGTCATTGATCCGTGGCAGGGCGGCCTGATCTTCCTGGGCTACGTGCTGGTGTTCCTGGTGCCGGCGCTGATCGTGCTTAAGAAACGCGACGTCTGACCTGCCCGGAAACATGCAGCAGGAAGGACCGGCGAAGGACGCGGCAGCCGGACAGGCTGACGCGTCCTTCGCCGAGCTCACGGCCCGGCGCCGGGGGCTCATCCGGCGCTACCTCCACCAGCACCCGAGGATCATGGATGCCGTGGTGGCTTCCAGCTATGCACTGCTGGTGGCGCCTACCGTGGTTGACGCCATCGTCTCCGGCACATGGCTCGCGGCAGCCCTGCTGGTGGCGGTGGCGGCGGCCATGTTCCTGCGGCGCTCCCATCCGGTGGGGCTGGTGGCGTTCGTGGCTGTGGTGGAGGTTGCGGTCACGCTGCTGCACCCGTGGGGCTCCAATGCGTCCGCGGGGCTGTGGTTTTCGCTCTATGCCGTGGCTGTGGTGCACACCCGCCGCTTCGCCCTGATCACCATGGCAGCGGCCACGGCGCCGCTGGCCCTCCTGTACCTGCTGGCCGCCGTCGGGCCCATGGAGAACTCGTTCGTCCAGGACCACGGGGTCAACCCGGGGGATTTCCACCTCCTGACCAGCATTGCCACCGGAGCCACCATCGCGCTGTCGAACGTCATCGCCACCGGCATCGGCATCGGCGTCAAGCAGCGGCGGGAACACGAACAGGAGGTGGCGGCGTGGGCCGCCCGCACGGCGCAGCTGGCCTCCGTGAACGAACGCAACCGGATCGCCCGGGAAATGCACGACGTCGTTGCCCACTCGCTCACCGTCATGGTCAGCCTCTCCGACGGTGCCGCCGTCGTGGTCCGGAAAAGCCCCGAGCGTGCCGGGGAGGTGCTGGGCGAACTGTCCCGGACGGGCCGGACCGCCCTGGCGGACATGCGGCGCGTCCTGGGCGTCCTCCGCGATGACGCCGGGGCGGCGGCACCCCTCCTGCCGCTGGCCGCCGGCGACAGCCTGGCCAAGCTGCTGGAAGGGTTCCGGACGGCCGGACTGCCGCTGCACTATTCGCACAGCGGCCCTGCATTGCCCGATGACGCCGCCTTCCAGCTCACCGTGTACCGGATCGTGCAGGAATCGCTCACGAATGTGCTCCGCTACGGACGGTCCCTGGCCCGGGTGGATGTCAGCATCGCCGTATCCGGCGGCACCGTCACCATCGAGGTGCTCGACGACGGCGCGGGAGTTCCGGGGCAGGCGGCCGATGACGGGGGCGGCGGCCTGCACGGCGGCTCCTACGGCACCGGCCAGGGCCTGGCGGGCATGGCGGAGCGCGCCCGCATCTACGCCGGAACCGTGGAGGCCGGCCGGACCGGACGCGGCTGGCGGGTCCAAGCAGTCCTGTCCTGGCCGGGGGACGGCAACACCGACACACGAACCTATCCGTACGAACTGCAAGGCAAGGCATGACAGAGACCGCGCCCATCACCGTCCTGCTGGTGGATGACCAGCCCCTGCTGCGGATGGGATTCCGCCTGATCCTTGAGGGCGAAGAGGACCTTCGGATCGCCGGTGAAGCGTCCGATGGCGCGGAGGCCGTGGAGCTGGCCAAGGAGCTGCAGCCCGACGTGGTGCTCATGGATGTGCGGATGCCCGTCCTGGACGGCATCGAGGCGACCCGGGCGATGACCGCGGCCGGTTCCAGCACACGGGTCATCATCCTCACCACGTTCGACGTGGATGAGTACGCATTTGCCGGGCTGCAGGCGGGAGCGTCCGCCTTCCTCCTCAAGGACGCGGCACCGCAGGACCTGATCCACGCCGTCCGGGTGGTGGCCAGCGGCGATGCCGTTGTGGCTCCCCGCGTGACGCAGCGGCTGCTTGAAACGTATGTGCGCGGCGCCGGCCGTCCGGCGCCTGCTGCCCCCGCGCCCGATCCCCTGCTGGCCGAGCTGACTCCTCGGGAAACGGAGATGCTCGGGGCGATGGCCGAGGGCCTCTCCAACGCGGAGATTGCCCACCGCTACTTCCTCTCCGAGGCCACCGTAAAGACGCACGTCCGGAGGATCCTCACCAAGCTGCACCTCCGGGACCGGGTCCAGGCCGTGGTCTACGCCTATGAAACGGGCCTTGTGGTCCCCAGCAACCTGGACTACTGATCTAGGCAAGGCCGGGGCGGGTGGCCTTTGATGGAGTCATGACAACCCTTGGCACGCCGGGAAGTCCCGGCACGGACGGCCGGAAGCCGCACCCGAACCATGCGGATAGTGTTCCGAGGCCACGACGACGGCGACGGCGGTTTCCTTCGCCCAGCGCAACTCCTCCGCCTTGTCCAGTTCGCCCTTCGCGGCCGCCA